>JANXSS010000362.1 GCA_025356535.1 Herminiimonas sp. | reverse complement strand
CGGATCAGTGGGTTAGATGGCAAGGCAGTAAGAAACAGGAAGTAGAAACAGGAAGTAGAAACAGGAAGTACATACGTAGTCAGGAATGATTGGTTCGTACCCGGTAATGATGGAACTGCGCCCCCAAGGGGGTCCGGCTCTCCCGTCATTGCGAACAGGGTCATCGAGCGCACCGGTCTTCCGCTTCGTATCCTCGGTCGTACTAAGTGGCAGGGCGCATGCGCGTCCTCCACGCCAACTGGAGTGATACATGAAAGCACTGCTCGATCTATTCAAGCAAGTTCAGCAAAACGAACAATTCGACGCGATCAAGATTGGCCTGGCGTCCCCTGAAAAAATCCGTTCATGGTCCTACGGCGAAGTTCGCAAGCCGGAAACCATCAACTATCGTACCTTCAAGCCGGAACGCGACGGCCTGTTCTGTGCCAAGATCTTTGGCCCGATCAAGGATTACGAGTGCCTGTGCGGCAAGTACAAGCGCCTGAAGCACCGCGGCGTCATCTGCGAAAAATGTGGCGTCGAAGTTACGCTGGCAAAGGTGCGCCGCGAGCGCATGGGCCACATCGAACTGGCATCGCCTACCGCGCACATCTGGTTCCTGAAGTCGCTGCCGTCGCGTCTGGGCATGGTCCTCGACATGACCTTGCGGGACATCGAGCGGGTCTTGTATTTCGAAGCCTATGTCGTGACCGATCCCGGCATGACACCGCTGAAGAAATGCCAGATCATGTCGGAAGACGACTACGCCGCCAAGTATGAAGAATATGGCGACGACTTCACCGCATTCATGGGCGCCGAAGGCATCCGTGAATTGCTGCGCTCGATCGACATCGACCGCGACGCCGAAATGCTGCGCGTCGAACTCAAGGAGTCGAAGTCCGAAGCCAAGATCAAGAAGTATGCAAAGCGCCTGAAGGTGCTCGAAGCCTTCCAGCGCTCCGGCATCAAGCCGGACTGGATGATCATGGAAGTGCTGCCGGTGCTGCCGCCGGAATTGCGCCCGCTCGTTCCTCTGGACGGCGGCCGCTTTGCGACCTCCGACCTGAACGACCTGTATCGCCGCGTCATCAACCGTAATAACCGTCTGAAGCGCCTGATGGAATTGCGCGCGCCTGAAATCATCACCCGCAACGAAAAGCGGATGTTGCAGGAAGCGGTCGATTCGTTGCTCGACAATGGTCGTCGCGGCAAGGCAATGACGGGCGCAAACAAGCGTCCGCTCAAATCCCTGGCTGAAATGATCAAGGGCAAGGGCGGCCGTTTCCGCCAGAACTTGCTGGGCAAGCGCGTCGATTATTCGGGTCGTTCCGTCATCGTTGTGGGTCCACAGTTGAAACTGCATCAGTGCGGCTTGCCGAAATTGATGGCGCTGGAACTGTTCAAGCCGTTCATCTTCAACAAGCTCGAACTGATGGGTCTGGCCACCACCATCAAGGCCGCCAAGAAGTTGGTCGAAATCCAGGAACCGGTTGTCTGGGACATCCTGGAAGACGTGATCCGCGAGCATCCGGTCATGTTGAACCGCGCGCCGACCCTGCATCGTCTGGGCATCCAGGCATTCGAGCCGGTCCTGATCGAAGGCAAGGCAATCCAGCTGCATCCGCTGGTCTGCGCCGCCTTCAACGCCGACTTCGACGGTGACCAGATGGCCGTTCACGTACCGCTCTCGATCGAGGCGCAGATGGAAGCGCGCACCCTGATGCTGGCATCGAACAACATCCTGTTCCCGTCGAACGGCGAGCCATCGATCGTGCCGTCGCAGGATATCGTGCTGGGCTTGTACTACGCCACCCGCGAGAAGATTAACGCCAAGGGCGAAGGCATGATGTTCCCGGATGTTTCGGAAGTCATCCGCGCCTATGACAACAAGGAAGTCGAACTGACGACGCGCGTGACCGTCCGCATCACGGAATATCCGAAGGATGCGGAGACGGGCGAATTCGTCAAGACCATCAAGCGTTACGAGACCACCATCGGCCGCGCGATCCTGTCGGAAATCCTGCCGAAGGGCTTGCCTTTCTCGGTGCTCAACCGCGCCCTGAAAAAGAAAGAGATTTCCAAACTCATTAACACGTCGTTCCGCAAGTGCGGCCTGCGTGCGACGGTGGTGTTTGCCGACCAGCTGATGCAGTCGGGCTTCCGCCTGGCCACGCGCGCCGGTATCTCGATCTGCGTCGATGACATGCTGGTGCCGCCACAGAAGGTCAGCATCATTGCCACCGCCGAGCAGGAAGTCAAACAGATCGAGCAGCAGTATTCCTCGGGTCTGGTGACGGCCGGCGAACGCTACAACAAGGTCGTCGATATCTGGGGCAAGGCCGGCGACGACGTCGGCAAGGCCATGATGGATCAGCTGAAGGTCGAGGACGTCATCAAGCGCGACGGCACCAAGTCGACGCAGGAGTCCTTCAACGCCATTTACATGATGGCCGACTCGGGCGCGCGCGGTTCGGCCGCCCAGATCCGTCAGCTGGCCGGCATGCGTGGCCTGATGGCAAAACCGGACGGCTCGATCATCGAAACACCGATCACGGCGAACTTCCGTGAAGGCCTGAACGTGTTGCAGTACTTCATCTCGACCCACGGCGCGCGTAAGGGCCTGGCCGACACCGCCCTGAAGACGGCGAACTCGGGTTACCTGACACGCCGCCTGGTCGACGTGACGCAGGATCTGGTCGTCATCGAAGACGACTGCGGCACTTCCAACGGCGCCTCCATGAAGGCGCTTGTCGAGGGCGGTGAAGTCATCGAGGCGTTGCGTGACCGGATTCTCGGCCGCGTGGCAGCCAACGACATCATCAATCCGGAAACCCAGGCAACCCTGTTCGAATCCGGCTACCTGCTGGACGAAGATGCGGTCGAAGAAATCGAGCGCCTGGGCATCGACGAAGTCAAGGTCCGCACGCCGCTGACCTGCGACACCCGTTATGGCTTGTGCGGCATGTGCTACGGCCGTGACCTCGGTCGTGGCGTGCTGGTCAATTCCGGCGAAGCCGTCGGCGTCATCGCTGCGCAATCGATCGGCGAGCCGGGCACCCAGTTGACGATGCGTACCTTCCACATCGGCGGCGCGGCCTCGCGTGCAGCGGTTGCTTCGTCGGTCGAAGCCAAGTCGAACGGCACCGTACGCTTTACCGCGACGATGCGGTATGTCACCAACGGCAAGGGCGGGCAGATCGTCATCTCCCGATCCGGCGAAGTCCTGATCACCGACGACCATGGCCGTGAGCGCGAGCGTCACAAGGTGCCGTATGGCGCCACCCTGAGCGTGCACGACGGTCTGCTGATCAAGGCTGGAACGGCTCTGGCAACCTGGGATCCGCTGACCCGTCCGATCATTACCGAATACGCCGGCACCGTGCGTTTCGAGAATGTCGAGGAAGGTTCTACCGTTGCCCGCCAGGTCGACGATGTCACCGGCCTGTCGACCTTGGTCGTCATCGATGCCAAGCGGCGCGGTTCGGTCACCAAGACGGTCCGTCCGCAAGTCAAACTGCTGAACGAACAAAACGAAGAGGTCAAGATCGCCGGCACGGAACATGCGGTTACGATCGGCTTCCAGGTCGGCGCCCTGATCACCGTCAAGGATGGTCAGCAAGTGTCGGTCGGCGAAGTGCTGGCACGGATTCCAACCGAATCGCAGAAGACACGCGACATCACCGGTGGTCTGCCACGGGTGGCCGAACTGTTCGAAGCGCGTTCGCCGAAGGACGCCGGCATGCTGGCCGAAGTCACCGGTACGGTTGCGTTCGGCAAGGAAACCAAGGGCAAGCAGCGCCTGGAAATCACCGACATGGACGGCGCCAAGCATGAGTTCCTGATCACCAAGGACAAGCAGGTGCTGGTGCATGACGGCCAGGTGGTCAACAAGGGCGAGATGATCGTTGACGGCCCGGCCGATCCGCAGGACATCCTGCGCCTCTTGGGTATCGAGGCGCTGGCCCGTTACATCGTCGACGAAGTGCAGGACGTCTATCGTCTGCAGGGCGTGAAGATCAACGACAAGCACATCGAAGTGATCGTGCGCCAGATGTTGCGGCGCGTGCAGATCGTCGATGCGGGCGATGCCAACTACATCGTCGGCGAGCAGGTCGAGCGCTCCGAGTTGCTGGATGAAAACGACAAGGTCATTGCCGACGGCAAGATACCGGCGACATATGAAAACGTGTTGCTGGGTATTACCAAGGCATCCCTGTCGACGGACTCCTTCATCTCTGCTGCGTCGTTCCAGGAAACCACACGGGTCCTGACCGAAGCGGCGATCATGGGCAAGAGGGACGGTCTGCGTGGCCTGAAGGAAAACGTCATCGTCGGCCGCCTGATTCCAGCCGGTACCGGTCTGGCCTTCCATCGTGCCCGCCGCGAGAAGGAAATGTGGGAAGCCGACGAGCGCACCGCCCTGCTGTTGTCCGAAAAAGCAGCACGGATTGCCTTGGCAGAGCAGGAAATGTCGGAAACACCACTGTCGCACGAAAGCGATCTGTAATTCGCAGCCTGCAAACGCAGTCGGTTTGAACAGCGGCGCCGGGAGTACCTGGCGCCGTTTTTATTAAAACAGGAAAAACCCGCGGTAGTTACGGCAAGCGTATGCTCCACCAACCGATGGGCCTCGCAAATCAGCCGGAGAAGATCAGGCAGAACTTAAACTCCAGTTGACGAAAGTGGAAGCCGAAGATATACTCGCGAGTTCTCGATTTTAAGCTCTGCTGGGCTTAAGTGCGTCGTGGTTGCTGTTATCAGCCACTTGCGCCACCTTTCTTTCCCTGGCAAATCGAAGTTGCGGCAAATGTCATGCGCTGCAACGATGTTTACTTGGTCTCGGACAACCGTTTTCGGGGCTTTTTTATCAATGTCATAATTTTGTTGGATTTAAACGATGCCAACCATCAATCAACTGATTCGCCAGCCTCGCGTCTCCGTGAAGGTAAAGAGCAAATCGCCGGCGCTTGAAAACAGCCCGCAAAAACGTGGTGTTTGCACCCGTGTCTACACCACGACACCGAAAAAGCCGAACTCGGCGCTGCGAAAAGTTGCCAAGGTCCGTCTGACCAATGGCTTCGAAGTCATTTCGTATATCGGTGGTGAGGGCCATAACCTGCAGGAACACAGTGTCGTGTTGCTGCGTGGCGGCCGCGTCAAGGATTTACCGGGTGTGCGTTACCACATGGTTCGCGGCGCACTTGATACCCAGGGCGTCAAGGATCGCAAGCAATCGCGCTCGAAGTACGGTACGAAAAAAGCAAAAGCCGGCAAGAAGTAATTTCTCGCAGTCCCTGCTGCAACAACATGCATAAAAGTAATTATTCGTTTTGTCCCGGCATCGAATCCGTGGTGAAACAAGTGTCGGCCCCGGATGGGTCGAGTAAGTGACGGGCCATGAGGGCCGGTCGCGAATGCGCACCAAACGCTGTTCCGCGCATTCAACTGAAGACTGAAAGGAATCGAAATGCCACGTCGTCGTGAAGTCCCCAAGCGGGATATATTGCCAGATCCAAAGTACGGTAACGTTGATGTTGCCAAGTTCGTCAATGTCTTGATGTTGTCAGGCAAAAAGTCGATCGCCGAAAGCATCATCTATGGCGCCTTCGAGCACATCCAGACAAAATCGGGCAAGGACCCGCTGGAAGTGTTTGCAGCAGCTATCAGCAATTGCAAGCCGATGGTCGAAGTCAAGTCACGTCGCGTCGGTGGTGCAAACTACCAGGTGCCGGTTGAAGTGCGTCCGGTGCGCCGCATGGCACTGTCGATGCGCTGGTTGCGTGAAGCTGCCAACAAGCGCAGCGAGAAATCGATGCCGCAGCGTCTGGGTGGCGAATTGATCGAAGCAGCGGAAGGCCGTGGCGGCGCCATGAAAAAGCGCGATGAAGTGCACCGCATGGCAGATGCAAACAAGGCATTCTCGCACTTCCGTTTCTAAGGATCGAGCAACCGGCGCGCGACAGATTGTCGCCGCGCTTGCCGGTAATTCACATGTGTAATTTGTTCGAGGCCGAGCACATTTTTCGAAAGAAAGTGGCGCTCGGTTTTGTTCATTAAACGAGTTTAGGATCAATCATGGCCCGCAAGACCCCAATCGAGCGCTACCGCAACATCGGTATCTCTGCCCACATCGACGCCGGCAAGACCACCACCACCGAGCGCGTCCTGTTCTACACCGGCGTCAATCACAAGATCGGCGAAGTGCATGACGGCGCCGCCACCATGGACTGGATGGAGCAGGAGCAGGAGCGCGGCATCACGATCACCTCGGCTGCCACCACCTGCTTCTGGAAGGGCATGGCAAACAATTTCCCCGAACATCACATTAACATCATCGACACGCCGGGCCACGTCGACTTCACCATCGAAGTCGAGCGCTCGATGCGCGTGCTCGACGGCGCCTGCATGGTTTATTGCGCAGTCGGCGGCGTGCAGCCACAATCGGAAACCGTCTGGCGTCAGGCCAACAAGTACGGCGTGCCACGCCTGGCTTTCGTCAACAAGATGGACCGCACCGGCGCGAACTTCTTCAAGGTCTATGACCAGATGCGCGCCCGCCTGAAAGCAAATCCGATTCCGCTGCAGATCCCGATCGGCGCCGAAGAGAATTTCCTCGGCGTGGTCGACCTCGTCAAGATGAAAGCCATCTACTGGGATGACGCCTCCCAGGGCATGAAGTTCGATTACCGCGAGATCCCGGAAGAATTGCTTGAGCAAGCCAAGGAATGGCGCGAAAAGATGGTCGAAGCCGCGGCCGAAGCGACTGAA
>JANXSS010000327.1 GCA_025356535.1 Herminiimonas sp. | reverse complement strand
AGTTTTTGCTCGTAGCCGTGGTAGCCGAGGTAATCGTAGAGTTCCATGCGGCTCTGCATGGTGTGGACCACGCTTTTCTGCGTGCCCTCGGCGCGCAGCGTCTTGTAGAAATTGAGCGCCGCCGCATTCATCGCCCGATAGGCGCCGCAGCAATACAGCGCGATGTCCACATCCACCGAGCGCAGTTCGTCGAGGGTAAACATCGGTGTCGCACCGAACTCGGTCAGGTTTGCCAGGATCGGCACCTTGACCGCATCCTTCACCTGCCGGTACATCGGCAGCTCCGTGATCGCTTCCGGAAAGATCATGTCGGCGCCCGCCTCAACATAGGCGCAGGCGCGGTCGATGGCGGCGTTCAAACCCTCGATTGCCAGCGCATCGGTACGCGCCATGATCACGAAGGCCTCGTCGGTGCGGGCGTCGACGGCCGCCTTGATGCGGTCGACCATCTCGGCGGTGCTGACGACTTCCTTGCCGGGACGATGGCCGCAGCGCTTGGTCGAGACCTGGTCTTCCATGTGCACCGCAGCCACATCGGCACGGATCATGTGGCGAATTGTGCGGGCGATGTTGAAGGCCCCGCCCCAGCCGGTATCGATGTCGACCATCAGCGGCAGGCCGCAGACTTCGGTGATGCGCTGCGCGTCGGTGATGACGTCTTCCATCGTGCTGATGCCCAGGTCCGGCATGCCCAGCGAATTTGCCGCCACGCCGCCGCCCGACAGGTAGACCGCCTTGTAGCCGGTCTGCTCGGCCATGCGGGCCGTGTAGGCGGTGATGGTGCCGACCACTTGCAGTGGCGACTCGGATGAAACGGCAGCGCGAAACAGGGCGCCGCGGGAAGGTCGACTCATGATGTGCCTCGATAGGTGATGTTGCAGGCTTTGCTTTCAAGAAAACTATTGCAATCCGCATGCCCGCCTCGGCATCGCGACCGTGCTTCCTACCAGGACTTCAATAAAACACAATCGGATCATAGGGTTAGCAACAATTCGCGCCGCGGCTTTTGGCAGGCGGCAGATGCCCGGGCAGGTTTTGGTGTTTCATACCTGTTACACTGTTTCAATCAAAACGTTTAATGAAACATCATTGAAACATGCGCCAGTCCCGCTCGCCACCTGCCTCAGCCACCGATCCAGCCGACAAGCCGGTCTTCTGGACCGTCTCGATTTCCCGCCTGTTCGACCTGTTTCGCGACATCACGCTGGAGTTCGATGACCGCGCCATCATCGAGCCGATCAATCTCGGCTTCGAGGAAGCCGTCAAGCACATCCGGCAGCGCATGCGCACCGAGCGCTGCGACGCGGTCATTGCAGCCGGCTCGAACGCCGCCTACCTGAAGGGCCGTCTCGCAGTGCCGGTGGTAATCGCCAAGGCCAGCGGTTTCGACCTGATGCAGGCGCTGGCGAAGGCGCGCCGCCAGACGACGCAGGTCGGCGTGATCACGTATCAGGAAGACCTGCCGGAGCTGGCCGATTTCCAGAGTGCCTTCGGCCTCACCGTTGCGCAGCGCACCTACGTGACAGCCGAAGATGCGCGCGAGCGCATCGCCGAAATGAAAGCCGCCGGGATCAAGGCAATCGTCGGCGCCGGCCTGATCACCGACCTGGCCGAAGAAGCCGGATTGAGCGGCGTGTTCGTCTATTCGGCAGCATCGATCCGGCTGGCATTCGACGATGCGCTCGAACTGGCAAGGCTGACGCAGCTCGAAAGCAGCCGCGCCCGCGCACCGCTGGCCGACCTGGGCCGGCGCCCGCGCCACCGCCTGCAGGACCTGCGCGGCGACTCGGACGCCATCGACGCCGCGCGGCAGGCGATTGCCCTGTTTGCCCGCTCGCCTGCGACGGTGCTCATCGAAGGCGAAACCGGCACCGGCAAGGAACTCGCCGCGCAGGCCCTGCATCAGCTGAGCCCGCGGGCGCGCCAGCCATTCATTGCCATCAACTGCGGCGCGGTTGCCGAATCGCTGCTGGAGTCCGAACTGTTCGGCTATGAGGAAGGCGCCTTCACGGGTGCCAGGCGAGGCGGCCACGCCGGCCTGTTCGAAGCGGCCCGGCACGGCACGCTGTTTCTCGATGAAATCGGCGAGATGCCGTTGCCGCTGCAAACCCGGCTGCTGCGCGTGCTGGAAGAGCGCGAGATCATCCGCGTCGGCGGCACCCGGGCGGTGCCGGTCGATGTGCGCATTCTCTGCGCCACCCATTGCGACCTGGCGCAACGGGTGCAGGCCGGCGCGTTCCGGCGCGACCTGTATTACCGGCTTGCCGTGCTGCGCCTGCCCCTGCCGTCCCTGCGCGAACGGCCCCAGGATTGCGTGCCGCTGGCGCTGTGGTGCCTGACGAATGCGCTGGCCGCGCTCGGCGTGCCGGCGCCGGTCAACCTCGATGCCGAGGTGCGCGCCTGCGAGTCGGCGCTCACCGCCTATGCATGGCCGGGTAATGTGCGGGAGTTGCGCAACCTGATGGAACGGGTGGCGCTGTACCTGGCAGCACAGCCCTTGCAGGCATTGTCGACAAGCTTCCTGCTGCTGGTGGCGCCTGAACTGGGGATGCCGCGCCAGGCCGCTGAGCACGGCGTGCTGCTGCAGACACCACAACTGCCTTTGCCCTCACGCGCTGCAGGTCGCCCGCAGCGCGACCTGGTGGAAATCGTCGCCCATTTTGCCGGCGACCGCGCCGCCGCTGCGCGTCACCTGGGCATCAGCCGCACGACGCTGTGGCGGCGCTTGCGGGATGCGGATGCGGCAGCGGGCGCAAAGCAGGAGTTTTTCGACAGGTAGTCAGTAGACAAACAGTTCATGGTCGGAGTCCTGATCCTCCAGGAACCTCGGCACCAGCGGGCTTGGGCTTTCGGTCGTGACGACCTTGTTGAAACCGCCGAAATCGGCATGCACGTACCAGCGCGCTTTCTTTTGCATCGCATCCGGCACGTCGCCGCCAACCGAACTGTGGATGATGAAATCGAAGGGCGGCGCCGTGTCGTCACTCAAGAGCTTGCCGGCAGTGCTGATGTTCTCGCCTTGCCGGTTGATCAGCCTGAATTCTGCGCAGACCAGAAACAGGAAGCGCTTGCCTGCAATCGTCGCATCGTGGCGACCGAGCTCGTCGATGGTGCGATCCGAGTTTTTCAGGATATGGCGTTCGATCAGCGCGCGCTCGCCGGGCATCAGCGTCTTGCCAAGATAGCAGGTCGAGGTTTTTCCCTTGCCGTCAGTCAGGTCGGTCAGGTTATCTTCATGATAACTGGTCACTGACAGCCGGCCCGGTTGATGGTCGAAACGCGACAGGTCATCGATGTCCTCGAGCGGATGCGAGACGGGTTTTTTCTTGTTGTTTTGCAGCAGGTGACGAAATTCTGCCCGCTCGCCTTTTCGAATGATGGCCACGACTTCGCCGTCGTAGAGCACCGGCATCAGGTTGGTCGTGTAGCAGGTGGTCGAATCAAGCCTGGCGCGGCGGCCATCCTGCTCGAACTTCAGATCGTTCATGCCATGCGATGCCGGAATACCGGTCGAGACGTAGACGCTGCCGGGACACAGCACCACGCCCGGATGCTGCTTGCTCAAGGCCCGCATGTCGGTGGCGATGCTTTCATAAACCGTTTCCGGGTCCATGCAAAAGTTGGCGGCTATATCGCCGCCCTTGAGAAAGTCTTCACAACCGACAAAGATCTTCAGCGTTTCCTTGTCGCGGGCCGGATCGAGTTGCTTCAGGTGCGACGCGATCACACCCAGGCGACGCGCCAGCATCAGCCGCGTCTCGCTCGCCTGGCTGGCCGGACCCAGCAGCGGCAACTGCATGGGCGGCGACTGTCGCTGCGCGTTTTCCAGCGCCCGGCTCTTGGAGACCGTGGCAATCGGCACGCCTGCCTTCGCGCCGGGCGCTCGCTTGAGCGACCATGGTCCATGTTTGCCATGGAGCGCCGCGAATGTCGGACTGAGGGTCTTGACCCTGGCAACTTTTTTGGTGCTGATACTGTCTTGCGTCGTCCCGGCTACAACGGTTTGACCCAGGGGATTGTTGGTCTTGATAAGCATGAATCGGCATCCCTGCAACTGGCTGAAAATTTTTAGACAATGACATCCGGGAGCAAGGTAGCGGATTTACCTGCTGCAAGACCATGACCTAGACCAGATTTGAAAAAGTTAGTGCACTGTGCCTTGCCGGATTCGTCTTTAATAAAGTTCATTTTGGAGGCGGAGGCTCAGATGGTCACACCAATCGGTTCACCGCGGCGTATTGGAGCCGCCGCACTACAGGAAACACCGGCAAGCGCATCGGCGCACGGTCCTACCGACAGCCCGCGTCCAGCCTCCCCGATGGCAGCCCGGAGGACGGCGCTCCTGGCACAAATCGGGCAGTCCGAGCCCGTCCGGAATGCACCACGGCGTTCGTTTGCCGCGTCGTTTCGACAGATCGCGCCGCCGCTCACTGTCCCGCCGCCGCTCACTATCCCACCGCCGCGCACCACGCAAGAAGTTGATCATCAAACGTATGCAAAAATGGCGGCCAAATTCCAGGCATCCGCGCACCGCCTCCTGGAAGAAAAACGACGCGAAAACAAGAAGGCCGCTGCAGATCTGAAAGCACATGAGACAGCACCGCCCAGCCAAAAAAAAATCAGATCCAATCCTGCGCTGCTCACTGCGTATGAAAACCGGTTGGCCGAATTAAAGGGCATCAGCAAAAAAGCGGGCAACGAGGAGGCGCATCTCGAAAGTGTGGAAGGAATGGCCGAAGACAAACAGGCGATCGAGGGTTACCGCAACATCGTTGCCTGGGACCAGGACCGCGCACCGGTCGGATTGCTTCGCATGTACGCGGACCCGAAGTCCGACCCGCGCTACCAGGCCACCGATGCATCGGGCACGGCGAAACCGCTTCTCAAGATCGAGTCGCTCACCGCATTGCCGACGGCACCCGGCACCGGCACCAGGCTCATTGCCGATGCGCTGCGCCTGGCGCAGAAGGACCATGGCGGCCGTGTCTGGTTGCGCAACCAGTCAGAGGGCGCGTTTTACGCAAAGATGGGCTTTCGGATCGTACCGGACGCCGTATCCACCGAAAACCCGGATGGCCTGATCACGCCGAACGAGGACAACCGCTTCGGCTTCGGGGAAAAAATGCTGTTCGACACCAATAATCCCGGTGACTGGCGTGAGCAGGACGGCCGCTGGACACGCGTCAGACCGCAGCCGCCTGCCGATGCTGCGCAAGGCGGATCGACAGCCTGAGTAGTCGCACCACGGCGCTGAGCACGACGCGATGCACCGCCAACAGCCTCACTGATCCAGCAGCCAGCCGTCAGGTCAGGCTTTCGAAGGTATTGCGGCCCGCCGATTTCGCCGCGTACAGCGCCTCGTCGGCACGGCGCAACAATGCCTCCGGATCGGTTTCGTCGGCACGGCGCACTGCAATGCCGATGCTGGTGGTGACCATGCGCATGTCCTGCCCGATGCAAAACGGCTCCTGCATCGCCTGGATGATCTTGCCGGCCACCACCGCGGTTTCGCCATCCATCTGCAAGCCTTCCAGGATGATGGTGAATTCATCGCCGGCCAGCCGGCACACCGTATCGGTCTTGCGCACGCAGCCCTGCAGGCGTCGGGCGAATTCCTGCAGCACGCTGTCGCCGCCGTGATGGCCGAGGGTGTCGTTGATGCTCTTGAAATGATCGATATCCAGAAACATCACCGCCATGGAGCGCGTGCTGCGGCTGCTGCGGGCAATCGCCTCGACCAGCTTTTCTTCGAACTGGTTGCGGTTCGGCAGGCCGGTGAGCGAATCGAAGCGCGCCAGGATGCGCAACTGGTTCTCCACTTTCTTCAGCGCCGTGATGTCGAGCACCATCGAATAGAAACCGACGATGCTGCCATCGAGACCGACGTCCGGAATGTAGTCATAGGAAAAATGACGGTCGACCTGTGCGGTGACGACATGCCGCTCGAAGCTGACGCGCTCGCCGGCCAGTGCGCGCGCCATTTCCTGGGCCACCGGCTCATGGCCGGCCTCGATGCCCACTTCCTCCACCTTGCGCCCGAGGATTCTCTCCGGTTTCAGGCCCAGCACGGTTTCGTAATAGCCGTTGCAGAACCGGTAGCGGCTGTCGCGGTCGATGTAGGCGATCAGCGCCGGCATGCTGTCGGTGATCATGCGCAGCCGCATCTCGCTCTTGGCAAACGTGTGCTGCGCCTGCTTGAGTTCGGTGATGTCCTCGACTAGTGAACAAAACCCGCGCACGGCGCCGTCTTCATCGATATCGGGGACATAGCTGACACGCTCCCAGCGCAACTGACCGACGTGGGTCACCAGGCGCTCGAAGTTGGCAGGCGTGCCGCGCAGCGCGTCCTCGATGTAGGGCGCGCTCTGCGCATAGACGTCGGCGCCCAGCACTTCGGCTGCCGTCATGCCCGGCAGCGCGAAGCCGCTCAGGCCGAAGGCGCACAGATACTTCCGGTTGCCGAAGGCGAAGCGCTGGTCCTGCGTGACGTAGCCGATCAGCGCCGGTATGTTGTCGGTGATCAGGCGCAGCCGCTGTTCGCTCGCATGCAGCGCCTGCTCGACGTCGCGCCGGGCGGTGATGTCGTCGACACTGCCGACATAGCCACTGACCTGGCCGTCGATGCGCATCGGCACTGCCTTGAACGAACCCCAGACGACATGGCCCTGCTGATGCAGGAAGCGATGCACGCTCTGGTAAGGCTGATGGCGCTGGATGGCGCCGATCCAGCCCTCGATGGCGGCTTCCTGATCTTCCGGGTGCAGGGAGCGGAACCATGCATCGCCGACGAATTCCTGCACCAATTGTCCCGACATGGCTTCATAGGTGCGGTTGACATAGGTGACGTTGCCGGCCAGGTCGGTCATGAACAGGCCCAGGGGCGAGGCGTCGTTGACGGCCTGCAGCTCGGCCTGGCTGGCGCGCAGCGTGCGCTCCTGCAGGCGGCGCTCGGTGACGTCCTCGCCGATGCCGATGATGTATTCGACCCGACCGCCCTGGTCGAAGATCGGCACCGACACCATGTGCACGTAACGCACCGCGCCATCGGGGCGGGGGAACCGCGTTGCGGGTACATCGCGCGGCACCGGATCAGCCAGGATGGCGCGGTCGTGCGCTTCGTAGGCCGCCGCCAGATGCGGCGGATGCACTTCGCGATCGGTCTTGCCCAGGATGTCGGCGGCGCCGATGCCGGTGATGACCTCGGCGGCGTGATTCCAGGTCACGATCTGGCCGATACCATCGCCGCGCATGCGCTTCGCATAGAACAGCATCGGCAGGTGATCGGTCAGCGACTGCAGGAAGGCGCGGTTGCTGCGGATTTCCATTTCGTCGCGCTTGCGGCGGCTGATGTCGCGCAGCGTCAGCGACACGCCATCGGGCTGGGGCACGATTTCATGCTGCAACCAGCGCGTGCCGTCACCGGTGCGGTCGTCAGTGCCAGCCGCGCCCGCAGCCGCCGCATCGCCGGCGATGCAGACATCGTCCTGCAACGGCGTCGATGTCTGCAGCACCTGCACGAAGCGTTCGAACAACCGCTCGAACAGCGCCGCAACGGCATCGCCGGCGAGTGCGCTGCGCAGCGACTTCTGCAACAGGGCAGCGAGGGGCTTGCCGACCATGCGCTCCGCGTTGGCATTCATGTAGCGGATCTTGAAGTCGACGATGCGGCCACCCGCATCGCGCTCGGCCAGAAAGATGAAAAAGGCATCCAGGCCGCTGTTGGTCGCCGCGCGCAGTTCCTCGGCGCCGCTCTGGTAACGCGCCTCGGCAAACAGCCGGTCGCGCATCAGGCTGTCGAAATGCTGCGCCAGGTCGCCGATCTCGTCGTCGGCATAGCGTTGCGGCACCAGTGCCAGCGTCGGCTGATCGCGCATGGCGGAAATCCGCCCGCGCAAGTGCTCCAACGGCGCCAGCTGCCGGCGAACGAAGAACCAGACCAGCGGACCCAGAACCGCCACCATGACCATGGCTGCCAGCAGGGCGCTGCGTTCAAGACCCGACAGGCTGGCGCGGGCGTCGCCATCGGGATGAAATGCCGTCAGTATCCATGGCGCCGCAGCCAGCCGGTGGAAGGCATACGTGCCGTGCACGCCGGCGCGGTCGATGCCCCGGCGCGAACCGGCGAAGCCGGCCAAAGCCGCCACCTGCGCTGCCGGGCGCGCCGCGGCGTCAACGCGCTGCATGCCCGCCGCACTGCGGTCGGCCAGGACGATGCCATCAGCCGTCATCAGTGAAAAATAACCGGCCGGCCCGATCTTCGTGCGCGCCAGCGCGTCGATGAAATTCTTGCTGTCAAGGGCGACTGCACCGGCCAGCACCATCTGTCCAGTCGCGCCACCCACGGGCACTGCCAGAAGCACGACCGGTCTGCCGGTCGTCGCATCGACCATCGGTGCGCTGAGGCTGGGTTTTTTCAGGCGCAGCACGTCATCCGGAAATGGCACACCGGCCGCGACGGCCGTCGCAACGGCACCGGCTGTGCGCGTGGCCGTGGCTGCGGCACCGTCCAGGTCGACCCTGGCCAGAACCGCACCGGCATCCGAATACACGGTCAGGCTGTCGAAGAGGATGCGCGCGCTGGCGTGCTGCCGCAGGAACTGCTGCAGCGGCTGCGGCCCTGCTGGCTGTGGCTGTGGCTGTGGCTGTGGCTGTGGCTGTGGCTGTGGCTGTGGCTGTGGCTGTGGCTGTGGCTGCGGCTGCGGCTGCGGCTGCGGCCCTGCCGCCTGCGGCACCGGCATCGCGGCGCCTGCCGCCGCCAGGTCCGCTGCCAGCGCCTCGAGCGTGGCGCGGCGCATCTCGAGCTTGTCGTCGATACCGCGTGCGGTCGATGCCAGCAGTGCTGCCTCCTGCTGCCCGATCAACCGGGACACCCGCTGGTGCATCATCGCAAACGAAACCAGCGTCACCAGCAGCACCATCGCCGTCACGAGCAGCATGACGACAATCGCAATACGGGTCTTGAGACTCGGGATCTTCAGAAAAATTGCCTCATCGTTAAGCTGCGCCGCCGGGCATGAATGTTCTCAGGAGCAATCATTAAGGTTACTTGAAGCAACTTCGTTTGTACATCGCCGGCGTCCGGGCGGTACACCGCAGCGCTGTAATTGATAAACGGGTGTGGCGCTTATGTCGCAGGCAGTAGCGCATGCAGAATTATTGTGTGCACGCATGTGGACGATACGGCAAGCCGGCTTGCGCCGGACGGCGGCGCTCCTCAGTAATACGGCGCCTCGATACCCTCGGCGGCAAAGGCCCTCTGCACGGCCGGCCGCGCGGCCAGGTTGGCAAGGCAGCGTGCAAGCGCCGCGCGGCCGCGGGCGGGCCGGGCCATCATGCGGCTCCAGCGCGAGACCATCAGCAGATACGCATCGACTGCGCTGAACTGCGCACCCGATAAAAACCCGCTGCCGCCAGCCTGCAATGCCAGCTCGATCTGGTCGAACATTGCGGCCACCCTTGCCTCGGCATGATGCTTCACGCGCGCGGCCATTGCCGCATCGTCGGCCAGGCGTTCGGGATAGAAATAGAACAGCATTTCGGCCTGGACGGTATTGGTGAGGTACATCAGCCAGCGGTAGAAATCGGCTCGCGCCGCCGAACCCAGGGGCGGCGCCAGGTGCGCCTCGGGATGGGTGTCGGCCAGGTGCAGGCAGATCGCCGCCGCCTCGGTCAGCACCAGCGCGCCATCGACCAGTGTCGGCAGGCGGCCGTGCGGATTGAGCGCCAGGTACGCCGCCTCCTTGTGCGCGTCGACGGCGCGGTCGACCAGTTCGAGGTGGTGCGCAACGCCAAGTTCTTCCAGCAATATGTGCGGCGCAAGGTTGGCGTTGCCCGGATAGTAATAAAGCGTCAGCATGGTTTTTCTGGTTCCAGGAACAATTGCTCGACCTTCTGCCGGGCCCAGGGCGTCTTGCGCAAAAATTTCAGGCTCGACGCAATGCTCGGGTCGGTTGTAAAGCAGCGGATGTCGATGCGTCGGCCAAGCTCCTGCCAGCCGTGGCGGGCAACCAGCGTAGTCAGCAGGGCTTCCAGGGTAACGCCTTCGAGCGTGGCTGGCGAAGCTGGCTTGGCTGGCGCAGTGGCTGGCGGCAACGGCGTGGGCGACGAGTCGACGGGCGGGGTGGCGGAATGGCGGGGCAAGGTCGTTTCCTTTAGAGCCGCCGATTATAGCTGCCGTTGATGACACCACGACAGGCCCGCGTACCAGGCTGAAAGGCAGACTTCTCGAAAACGGGCAGGATCGCACCATTTTGGCCGGTCTGCCGCAGAACCTGCACCATCTGCGGCAGCCGCGACACGAAAGCGCCGCTAGTCGTCCTTCGCGCCGTCGATGCCCAGTTCCTGGATCTTGCGCGTGATCGTATTGCGTCCGATGCCAAGGCGCACCGCCGCATCATTCTTGCGCCCGTGGGTATGCCGCAAGGCGGTCTTGATCAGGGTCGACTCGAAGATCCGGCCGAGCGCGTCCATGACTTCAGGGCGCCCTGCCGCCAGCATCTGCGCGGCTTCGGTTTCAAGCAGCGCGATCCAGCTGGATTTTTCCACGATCGACGGCATGCCTGCATGGCCGTTGATGCCGTGGGTGCCGCTGAGGCTGCCATCGCCTGCAGGCGGCGACGCAGCGTTGCCAGCGGCCGCGCCTGCCTGCAGTGGCGTATGCATGCCGGCTGCCGGCGCATGCTGCACCGGCGAGGGCAGCGGCGACACGTAGCCGACCTGGGTAAAGCCCTGGCCATCGGTCAGATCCTGCGGCAGGTCCTTGACCTCGACCGTCTGCCCCGGCGCCATCACGGTGATCCAGTTGCAGAGGTTTTCGAGCTGGCGTACGTTGCCCGGCAAGTCCAGCCCGGACAAAAACACCATCGCATTGTCGGACATGCGCTTGACCTCGGCGCCGAGCTGCTTGGCGCTTTGCGTCAGGAAAAAACGCGTCAGGATCGGAATGTCCTCGCGCCGCTCGCGCATGCTCGGCAGGCGCAGGCGGATGACATTGAGGCGGTGATACAGGTCTTCGCGAAACAGGCCGTCGCGCACCCGCTGCTCGAGATTCTGGTGGGTCGCCGCGATCACGCGCACGTTCGCCTTCAGGGGCTGATGACCGCCGACCCGGTAGAAATGGCCGTCCGAGAGCACGCGCAGAAGGCGCGTCTGCAGATCGAACGGCATGTCGCCGATTTCATCGAGAAACAGCGTGCCGCCTTCGGCCTGCTCGAAACGGCCGCGCCGGGTGGCCTGGGCGCCGGTGAAGGCGCCGCGTTCATGGCCGAACAGTTCGGATTCGAGCAGGTCCTTCGGAATCGCTGCGGTATTCAAGGCAATGAAAGGCTGCGCCGCACGCGGGCTGTGCTTGTGCAGGGCACGCGCAACCAGTTCCTTGCCGGTGCCGGATTCGCCGGTGATCAACACCGTCACGTTCGATTGCGACAGCCGGCCGATGGCGCGAAAGACATCCTGCATCGCCGGCGCCTGGCCGAGGATTTCCGGCGTCTCCGACAGGGTCTGCTCGACGCTGGCTTCGCGCAGGCTTTCTTCGAGCGCGCGCCGGATGAGTTCGACCGCCTTGTCGACATCGAAGGGCTTTGCCAGGTATTCGAAGGCGCCACCCTGGAACGACGCCACGGCCGAATCGAGGTCCGAAAATGCCGTGATGATGATCACCGGCAGGCCCGGATGCTGCGCCTTGACCGCCTGCAGCAGCACCAGGCCGGATTCGCCCGGCATGCGGATGTCGGACACCAGCACCTGCGGCGTGCTGGTCTTCAAGGCTTCCATCGCTTCACGGGCGTTGGAAAAACTCCTGGTGGCCAGGTTTTCGCGGGCCAGGGCTTTTTCCAGTACCCAGCGAATCGACTCGTCGTCGTCAACAATCCAGATTGGCTTCATGTGTTTTCGAATTTCCCGCGTCGGGTGAACAAGGCACGATCGGTGCCGCCTCCGCCACTGCCGCTCCCAGCCTGCAGCCAATTCGTCCGATGCAACCGGCCGACTACGGCAGTGGTATCAATATCCTGAAATCCGTGCAGCCCGGACTGCTCTGGCATTCGATCACGCCCTGGTGCTGCTGCACGAAGGTTTGCGCGAGCGTCAGGCCCAGTCCGCTGCCGCCATCCCGACCCGACACCAGCGGATAGAAGATCCGATCCTGGATGTCCGGCGGTATGCCCGGTCCGTTGTCGATGATATGCAAGTCTAGTGCCAGCCGGTAGCGCACCTTCGCCAGCGTCACCTGGCGCGCCACCCGGGTGCGTATCGTCAGGCGCGCATCGCCCGCCTCGCGTCGCGCCGACAACGCCTGGGCGGCATTGTGGGCGATGTTGAGCACCGCCTGGATCAGCTGCTCCTTGTCGCCCCTGAATTCCGGCACCGACAGGTCGTAATCGCGCACGATCGCCAGGCCGCTGGAGAACTCGGCCATGATCAAGCTGCGCACCCGCTCGCAGACTTCGTGAATGTTGACGTCGCCGACGATGTGCGGTCGCCGGTGCGGCGCCAGCAGGCGGTCGACCAGCGTCTGCAGCCGGTCGGCTTCCTTGATGATGACCTGGGTGTATTCGCGCAGCTCCCTGACGTGCCGCTCGGGCAACTCCAGTTCGAGCAACTGCGCCGCGCCACGGATGCCGCCCAGCGGATTCTTGATCTCATGCGCCAGATTGCGGATCAGTTCCTTGTTGGCCTGGCTCTGGTCGAGCAGGCGCTCCTCGCGGTCGAGCTTCAACTGCTGCACGTTCTCGCGCAACTCGACCAGCACCGGCGTCTCGGGACTGTCGAGCGCGGTCACCACCACGTGCACATGCAGCGGCTCGCGGCCGATGCGCTCCAGGGTCAGGTCCTGCCGCTTGTCGGCAAACTTGTTGGCCCGCGCCTGCAGGAAATCCGCATCGAGCGCCTCGGTGTTGAGGAACAGGTCGGCCAGCTTCTGGCCCAGCAGCGCGCGCGCAGAGACTTCGAAGAGGTGCTCGGCGGCTGCGTTGGCGAAGGTGATGCAGCCGTTCGTATCGAGTATCAGCACGGCCGAAGCCAGCAGTTCGAGGCCGCCTAATTGGATCATCGTTTGCTTCATGAAAGTTAAATGGACAAAAAAGAAAGGCCGCATCGAGCGGCCTGATCGTTGGGTCGTGCGGACACGTCGTTACTTGAGGTTGCCGATCTCCCGCTTCAAGGCATCAATGTTTTTTTCGGTGCGTCCGAGTTCGTCCTTCATCGAGGCGACCCGGTCCTGGTATTTCGCGTAGTTGCGCTCGTCGCCGCGCCGCTCGGGTTCGCCGCCGTTGAATTCCTTCTTCAGCTCGGCCAGCTTTTGCTCCTCGGTGCGCATCTCGTCGAGCAGGATCTGGCGACGGTCGTTGTCGCGCGCTTTTTGCGTGACACCATCGACGCGCGGAAAATCCGGCGGCGAGGCTGCCGGGCGCACCGCGGCCGTCGTCACCACTGCGGTGGCGGCCTTGCGCGGCAAGCCGGGAACCGTGGTGATGCCCGGCAGATCGATGCGTTTGCAGCCCTTGGTCGTGCCGGTGTTCTTGTATTCCTTGCTGCCATGGCCATCATCGCAGAGGAAGATTTCGCTTTGCGCGTATGCCGGCAGATGCACCAGCGCGCAGGCCGACGACAGCAACAACAGGTATGAGAGTTGGCGTTTCATATAATTTCTCGCTTGAAACTGTGGTCCCGGCTCCAGAGTGTAGGACAAGAACCGGAGGAGCACAAATCTTAGCAAGAACATTTGACAAGCCTTGCAACAATACTGGCAGCCGTGTACCCGGATGCGAAATGAAAAAGGGTGGGAACGCTGTTGCGCCCCACCCTTGTCCTGGCTGGCCTGCATTTGCCGGCCGTGCCACGTGCCGGCAAATGCCCGGCCGGACACTGGCGACAGGCACCGGGCCTGCCGCCATGCGACGATTTTATTGCGAATAATACATGTCGAATTCAACCGGATGCGTGGTCATGCGGAAACGCTGCACTTCCTGCATCTTCAGGTCGATGTAGGCATCGATCATGGTGTCGGAGAACACGCCGCCACGGGTCAGGAATTCCCGATCCTTGTCCAGATGCTCGAGCGCCTGTTCGAGCGAGGAGCAGACGGTTGGAATCAGTGCATCTTCTTCCGGCGGCAGGTGATACAGGTCCTTCGAGGCAGCTTCGCCCGGATGGATCTTGTTCTGCACACCATCGAGGCCGGCCATCAGCAGCGCGGCAAAGCACAGGTACGGATTTGCCAGCGGGTCCGGGAAACGGGTTTCGATGCGACGGCCCTTCGGGTTTGGTACATGCGGAATGCGGATCGATGCCGAACGGTTGCGGGCGGAATATGCCAGCTTGACCGGTGCCTCGTAGCCAGGCACCAGGCGCTTGTACGAATTGGTGCCCGGATTGGTGATCGCGTTCAATGCCCGCGCATGCTTGATGATGCCGCCGATGTAGAACAGGGCGAATTCG
>JANXSS010000280.1 GCA_025356535.1 Herminiimonas sp. | reverse complement strand
GCAATACAACGGATGCTGCACTGGTCATCACGCATGGCCATAACAACGGCCCGGTCCTGGGGCGTCAGGTGAATATAGGTTCTTGGCATTGCAGCACCTTACAGGAGAAGGTGTTGCACTTGATTCTTGAGATCGCCCTGTTTCAAAAGCGCAAGGCGATGAAGAGTCTCGAAAACATTTCTGGTCATTTCACGAACCTATGTCCAATTTGCTCCAGACATTGCAGATGGATTAACGGTGAAATCGTTGTTTTTAGCTTGTACAAGCCGGAGCAACGAGACCGTCGGACATGTCGAAGTCCGCGCCGAAGGATCTTTGCCTACCGCTATACCTAACCTTGAACTTCTGGCACAAACCAACTAACTCACACAGGTGAAAAAATGAATTCGTCCAATAAAAACATCGCGTCGTCGCGGTTCGTTCTTGCAGCAGCAGTACTGAGCACGCTTTTAGCCGGTTGCAATCGGCAGGCATCGACCGATCAGGCAGCCGCTGGCGCAGCCGCATCGCCCGGCTCCAACGCTGCAACGACTGCACCCGGAACCATGGCTGCTGCGCCCGGCACGAGTGGCGATACGCCGGCCGCCGGGAAAGTCGGTGCAGCGGCAGCAAGCAACGCCTCCGATGCGGTTGCAGCGGCCAACAATGCAGCCAATACCGGCGCAGGTGTAGCCGACACGACCAGCGGCACGACTGCGGCAGGCTCGGGTGCCAGCAGCGGGGCGATGGCTTTAAGCGATGCGCAGATTCAGGGCATTCTGATGACGGCAAATACTGCCGAAATCGACGCCGGCAAAATGGCGCAATCGAAATCACAGAATGCCAAGGTAAAAGAGTTCGCAGGCAGCATGATCAAGGAACACACGACCGTGAGCCAGCAGGTCGCAGCGCTTGCCAAGAAAAACAGCACGTCGCCAGCCGAGAGCGATGTCACCAAGAGCCTGAAGGATGATGCAGCAAAAGCTTCCGCATCGTTGAAGGCGGCCAGCGGCACCGGATTCGACAAGGCCTACATCGACAGCCAGGTCGCCGATCACGAAAAGGTTTTGCAGACCATCGACACGATGCTGTTGCCAAATGCGAAGGACCCCGGACTGAAACAGTTGATCGAAAAGGTTCGGCCTTCGGTAAGCATGCATCTCGACCACGCAAAGACGTTGCAGGCATCGATGAAGTAGGTATGCAGGGTCGTTATGCGGTTTGAAGCGCGGCGCGCGCATCATCATGCGGGCGCTTCGAACGAGGAAAGTGCGGGCCGGCCACCGGCCTCACCGGCCTCGGAACTCGACCCTTGTTCCTCGACTCAAGGAAAAATACAAAGCGTGAATTTTCAGGAATGAAGGACTGGTGCATTCCTGAAAAAATATATGCAACTAACGGTTTTTACGTTCGGTGGCGGGATCAGTTTTGTATGCTGGGGTCGTTATTTACATAATGCGGCGTTGTGTTTCTTAACCTTGGTTATGGGTTCTGCTGGGAGGCTTGCTTTTGACTGTTAATTGCAGAAACTTGACAGTCGTCTCTTCGTCGCTGTAGCGGCATTCTCAGCTCTGACGCCCGATCATCAGTGCAGCGCTCAGATTCCAATGCGTTGCAGGGTGTCCGTCAACTCGCGCAAGACCGGTTCAAGGTGCGGATGCTGCGCGGCGAAGCGCGCCGAGATTTCCTGTGCCCTCGACGTCAGTCCCTCGTCTGCAGCAGGCGCCACCTGCGGCGTCGCATCGGATTGTGATTGCGCCAGGGTCGCACGGATATCCGCATCAAGCACTTCCAGCAAGGCCACCATTTCCGGATCGGGACGGGTGCCTGCCGCAAGTGCGGCATGCAGTTGCATCAGCTGTTGTTTCAAGTCGTCGGTCGCCATTCTTGCCTCCTTGTTTGTCTATCGAAGTGTGGCTTTTCAAGCACCTGCCGCACGCCGTGGCCTTCAAGTGTACCGCCGCCCTGCATCACGCGGTGTTGTCACGAGCATGCGAGGCAAGAATTTCATCGTGCCTTTCCTTGTCGCTCTTGTGGAGATACATGGCCGTCGTCGAAATATTTGCGTGTCCTGCGGTGTCCTGCAAAACCTTGAGAGACACATCATTGTTCGCATGCGTGGTCAGCATGGTGTGACGCAGCCAATGCGCCGAGGCGTTGCGTAGTGCCGTTGCGGCGTCGGCCTCTTCATTGGCAGCGGCGATGACTGCGGCGCGTCCGAACAGGCTTTTGATCGCCTTCGATACCGCTTCGTCGGACACCCCTTCGTGCACCGTGCCGCGCGTGGCCAGCACCAGTGGCGTCGGATCGTCGCGCTCGGTTCGTGGCAGCAGCCCGTAGTGTGCGCGATAGGAGCGAAAGGCATCGAGCAGCGATGGCGGCACCGGCAGTCGCCGCTGCTTGTCTCCCTTGCCGATGACGTCGAGCCACCAGCGGCCATCGGCTTCTGCATAAATGGCGCCCATCCTCGCCCGGGTCAGTTCCGACAGGCGGGCGCCGGTGGTGACATAGGCCAGGAATAAAAAGCGGTCACGCGCTTGGCGCTTGCGCGCTGCAGCGGTCGTCTGTGGCATGGCGTCGATCGCTGCCTGTGCGTGACCGAGCGCCTGCGGCGTGAGATAGCGCGTCACGCGCGCTTCCCGGCGGGCCTTGATATTGTCGACAAGTGCACCCGCATTGCGCTGCAGATAGCCGGCATCCTTTGCAAACTCCAGCAGCGCCTTGACCACCCGAAACGCATGGTTTGCGCTGACCGCCGAAAGAGGACCGGAAAACGGCCGCCAGCGCGCATCGCTGCGCGGCCACTTGGTGCCAGAGATCCAACGCTGCTGCGGTTGCGGGTCGAGCAGGAACGCCTTGTAGGCAATCAGATCCTCGATGCGCAACTGCAACAGCATCCTGCGCTGCTGCTGACACCACAACAGGAACCGGCCGAGATCCTTGCGGGTACTTTTCAACGAATGTGCCGACAGGGCCTTGCTGTACAAAAATGCACGCGCCAGTTCGGTGTCGGTGCCGGCAGCGACAAGCGGGGTATCGGCAGGTCCGTGGAACAAGTCGGCATGCAACACGCCTTGAGCCGGTGGATCAAGGTCGATCGGGGGAAGTGGCTCAAGATGTGTCATGGCGGCAGCAGAGGGGCAATTCCGCTACCTTATACGAAACAATCGAGATAATCGAGGTAATCTCGATTGAGACATCATTTAAGTAATTATCGCGCTGTTTTGCTTACGTCTTATTATTTATTTCATATCAGAAAAACGGTTTTTTTTATGCTTATGAGCAACTTATTGCGTGTTCCCTTCGGGATAAAACAGCTGTCGAAGCATTCGTCTTGCGCCAGCGGACTGAACGGCTCCAGCAACCTTCAACATGATTAATGTTCATGGGAAATATTTCTTGGCAGTTGTACGGTTCAGACAGGCCACACCAAAGATTGCGTAAAAACAATGACCTTCGCATCGGATCACTGTATTTCGGATTACCTGCTTCGCGCTACTTTCGGTCAACGCATACTGATCTCGCCGGTTAAAAGCCCGGCTTCGGTAGTCGCATCTGCGAACCGAAAACCCGCCGCGGATCACCCCAGGGTCGACCGTCGCAAACCAGGAGGTAAGTCATGAGCGCAATTGGAAACGCAATCAAGTCGGTCGTACACGGCGTTGAAAACGGCATCAAGGGCATCGGCGAAGTCGCCGTCGGCGCACTCACGCTTGACTTCGGCAAAGTCGCCAAGGGCGTTGGCGACGTCGCGAAGGGCGGCATGGCGCTCGCCATGGCACCCATGACGTTCTCGCCGGCAGCACTGGCTGCCAACACGTTGATGGACGCCTTTGCGCCGTCAAAGCCCAAGTCTGACCCCTATGCAACCGGTGCAATGATGCCAAGCGCGGCTCCCTCAAACCCGGCCGCGATGCAACAAGCGTATGAAGCGCAGATGGCCGCCCTGAACCAGTCGGGCCAGACCCCAATGGTGATTTGAGTCGTCGCTTCCCGCCGATGCGCCGGATCGGCGGAATCGGCTGCAAGTTTTTACCCCGTCGGCGCCTCGCCAGCCGACGGCGCCTCATCAGTCCCACCCGTGCCTGATTGCTGCATTCACTGAAAGGAACTTCGATGGAAATGATTGACGAACTCGATGCCAGTTTATTGCCAGGTGCCGTCGCAACGGCCATTCGCGAAGGTCGCCTAGACGATGCGGACCGGTTGCTGGCGCAGCTTCATGTCCTCGATCCGGCTACCAAGGAGCAATTGACATTCCCGGCGATCATTGCAATCCAGCGCGGCCAGGTGCTCGATGTGCTGCAGCATATCAATGGCCTGCCCGAAGACCGTTGTCCCGAACTCAAGGCCTTGTGCCTGAACATCCTCGGCGACCCGACCTGGCAGGGCCATGCCGAGGCGCTGGTCGACC
>JANXSS010000274.1 GCA_025356535.1 Herminiimonas sp. | reverse complement strand
GGTCGACCATGCGCCACGACGCCAGATTGTCCAGCGCCGTGCCCCACAGCACGGCTTTCTTGCCGCCCGCATTCATCGCCACATTGCCGCCGATGCAAGACGCTTCGGCCGACGTGGGATCCACGGCAAACACGAAGCCGGCTTTTTCAGCCGCGTCCGAGACCCGCTTGGTGACCACGCCGGCGCCCGAATAGATGGTGGCGTAGTCGCGGTCCACACCCGGCAGGCGGGTCATCTCGACCGGCCCCAGGGTTTCGAGCTTTTCGGTGTTGATCACGGCCGACAGCGGCGTCAAGGGAATCGCGCCGCCGGTATAACCGGTGCCGCCGCCGCGCGGAATGATGGTAAGACCCAGTTCGATGCAGCCCTTGACCAGGCCGGCCATCTCGTCCTCGGTGTCCGGTGTCAGCACCACGAACGGATACTCCACCCGCCAGTCGGTTGCATCCGTCACATGCGAGACCCGTGACAGGCCGTCGAACTTGATGTTGTCTTTTTCAGTATAGCGGCCGAGCACGCGCAGGGTACGCTTGCGCAGATCGTAGGTATTGCGAAATTCCTCGGCAAAGCTGGCAACCGCTTTCCTCGCTGCGCGCAGGAGCGCTTCGACATTCGCGCTGCGGCGCATCGCACCGGCGTCGCTGACTTCGGCAGGATCGGTCGACAGGCGGCGGCGATCGACTTCGGCCAGCCGGTGATCGAGCGCCGCCACCAGTTCGGCGCGCCGCTTCGGATTGTCCAGCATGTCGTCCTGCAGGTACGGGTTGCGTTGCACCACCCAGATGTCACCCAGGACTTCGTAGAGCATGCGTGCCGAGCGGCCGGTCTGGCGCGCGCCGCGCAATTCGTCCAGCAGACCCCAGGCCTCTTCGCCGAGGAGCCGGATGACGATCTCGCGGTCTGAAAACGACGTGTAGTTGTAAGGAATTTCACGCAGCCGGCTCGGGGCGTCGTGGACTGGCGCGTCGGCCAGCAGTGCTTCGATTTGTGCGGGTGCGTTCATGATGATTTTAGCTTTCCCTAAACAAGCATTTTAGCGTATCGGGCAATTCCGCGCGGCAGCCGCGCTGCCGTCTGCAGCCCTGCCAGGAACGGTGTCGCAGCCCGGCGTTTTCGCCTGAGAAGCTCTGGTTGCAGCGCAGCATTACCGGCAATCGACCGGCATCGGAAAGGCGCTTCAGGCGAGCAGCGCACCGATGCGGTGCCAGAATCCGTCCGGCACTTCGAGCAAGAGCCACGTCATCGCCAGGTAGCGCATGAACTTGCCGACGGCCATGTAGGCCACGCTCGGCCAGAACGGCAGGCGCAGCCAGCCGGCCAGGGTGCAGATCGGGTCGCCGATACCCGGCAACCATGCCAGCAGCATCGTCTTGGCGCCGTGGCGCTCCAGCCAGCCGTACCAGCGCCGCGTGCGTTCGACGGCGTAAGTCTGGCGCACTTGCGGCGCCGGCGTCAGTAGTGCCGCCTGCGGCTTTTCGGTCGACACCGCACGCCGGGCGCCGAAGCCCATCCAGTAATCGATGACGCCACCCAGCGTGTTGCCCAGCGTGGCCATGCCAATCAGCGGCCAGAACATGTGCGGCGCAGCCTTTACGGCGGCAAACACCGCAGGCTCCGAACCAAGCGGAAGCAGCGTGGCCGACACCAGGCTGATCAGGAAGACCGAACTCATGCCGACCTTGGGCATGGCAAGCAGACCCAGCAGCCAGTGGATGGCGGCTTCGATCATCGAACGGTGCGATTCGTACGGCCGGGCAGTTCACGATGGCACATCGGTTGAAATACCTTTCTGAATCAAAAGTTGCCATTGGGGCAGACAGTATAATGCAGGCCCGATTCACCCTGGCAGGTTGCGCGACAGGCCGCACAGGCCGGCATTTAGCCGGTTTTTGATGCTCTTTGGTGCAAGATGCCGATTTTTTAGGGCGCATCCGACCGCGCCGCCACCATGTCCATCGATTACCTGCAAAAAATCCTCACGGCCCGTGTCTACGATGTCGCCGTCGAAACCCCGCTCGAACTTGCACCCGTGCTGTCGCAACGCATGGAAAACCAGATCTACTTCAAGCGCGAGGACATGCAAAGCGTGTTCAGTTTCAAGCTGCGCGGCGCCTACAACAAGATGGCGCAGCTGTCGCCGGCGCAACTGGCGCGCGGCGTGATCTGCGCATCGGCCGGCAACCATGCCCAGGGTGTGGCCCTGGCTGCGGCGCGCCTGGGTTGCCGGGCGCTGATCGTCATGCCGACCACGACGCCACCGGTCAAGATCGATGCGGTCCGGGCCCGCGGCGGCGAAGTCGAGCTGTTCGGCGACTCGTTCACCGACGCCTACGATCATGCCCTGCTGCTCGAAAAAGAGCAGCAGCTCACCTTCGTGCATCCTTTCGACGATCCGGACGTCATCGCCGGCCAGGGCACGGTGGGCCTGGAGATCCTGCGCCAGCATCCGGGGCCGATTCATGCGATTTTCATCGCCATCGGCGGCGGCGGCCTGATCGCCGGCGTCGGCGCCTTCGTCAAGGCAGTACGTCCCGACATCAGGATCATCGGCGTGCAGACCGTCGATTCGGATGCCATGGCGCAAAGTCTCGCCGCCGGTCACCGCGTCACCCTGTCCGACGTCGGCCTGTTCTCCGACGGCACCGCGGTCAAGCTGGTGGGAGAAGAAACCTTTCGCATAGCGCAACTGGTGGTCGATGAAGTCATCATCGTCGACACCGACGCCGTCTGCGCCGCCATCAAGGATGTCTTTAGCGACACCCGCAGCATCCTGGAGCCGGCCGGTGCGCTCGCCGTTGCCGGCGCCAAGCAGTACATCGAGCGCAGCCGTGGCACCGGCGCGCCGGTCAGCGGCCAGACGCTGGTGACGATTGCCTGCGGCGCCAACATGAACTTCGACCGCCTGCGCTACGTCGCCGAACGCGCCGAGGTGGGCGAGGAGCGCGAAGCCCTGTTCTCGGTGACGATTCCCGAGCAGCGCGGCAGTTTTCGCCGCTTTGTCAAGCTGGTCGGGCCGCGCAACGTCACCGAGTTCAATTACCGCATCAGCGACAGCAGCCGCGCCCATGTCTTCGTCGGCCTGCAGATCGCCGGTCGCGACGAGCCGGCCCGCATCAGCGCGGCCTTTGCCGAAAACGGCTTTCCAACCATCGACCTGACGCACGATGAACTGAGCAAGCTGCACATCCGGCACCTGGTCGGCGGCAAGAGCCCGATGGCGGAAAACGAACTGCTGTACCGCTTCGAGTTTCCCGAGCGGCCCGGCGCGCTGATGCGCTTTCTGGATTGCATGGCGCCGAACTGGAACATCAGCCTGTTCCATTACCGCAACCAGGGCGGCGATGTCGCCCGCATCCTGGTCGGCCT
>JANXSS010000266.1 GCA_025356535.1 Herminiimonas sp. | reverse complement strand
CTCGCCCGTGCGGCGGCAATCCAGGTCGCCAACAATCCCGGCATTTCCTACAATCCGCTGTTTTTGTACGGCGGCGTCGGTCTGGGCAAGACCCACCTGATCCACGCCATCGGCAACCAGGTGCAGCAAGACAATCCGTCGGTACGGATTCGCTACATTCACGCAGAACAGTATGTGCGCGACGTAGTGACTGCTTACCAGCGCAAGGGCTTCGATGACTTCAAGCGCTATTATCATTCGCTCGACCTGCTGCTGATCGACGATATCCAGTTTTTTTCCGGCAAGAACCGGACGCAGGAAGAATTCTTCTATGCCTTCGAAGCGTTGATCGCGGCAAAAAAGCAGATCATCATCACCAGCGACACTTATCCGAAAGAAATTTCGGGCATGGACGACCGCCTGATCTCGCGCTTCGATTCCGGCCTGACGGTGGCCGTCGAGCCGCCCGAGCTGGAAATGCGGGTGGCGATCCTGTTGAAGAAAGCCCTGACCGAGGGTGTCGTGCTGTCGGACGACGTGGCATTTTTCGTCGCCAAGCACCTGCGCTCGAACGTGCGCGAGCTCGAAGGCGCGCTGCGCAAGACCCTCGCCTATTCGCGCTTCCACGGCAAGGAAATCACGATCGACCTGGTCAAGGAAGCCCTGAAGGATCTGCTGTCGGTGCAGAACCGGCAGATCTCGGTGGAGAACATACAGAAGACGGTTGCGGATTTTTTCAACATCAAGGTCGCCGACATGTATTCGAAAAAGCGGCCCGCCAACATCGCCCGGCCGCGCCAGATCGCGATGTACCTGGCCAAGGAGCTGACGCAGAAAAGCCTGCCGGAAATCGGCGAACTGTTTGGCGGGCGCGACCACACGACGGTGCTGCATGCGGTGCGCAAGATCGCCGCCGATCGCAGCAAGAGCCCCGAGTGCAATCATGAGCTGCACGTGCTGGAACAGACACTGAAGGGATAGGCCGCGACTGCCTCGCAGCCTGTGGATAACTTTTCATGCCGCCCTTGCTTAATTTTTGGGCAGCGTCGCTTTTCTGTAAAATGGAGGTTTGGCGTCAGGGTGGCACGTTGCCCTGGCAGGCAGTTTTTTTAATTTCTCAACGTTAAGGGAATCTTATGCAATTGGTCAAAACATCCCGAGATACCCTTCTCCGGCCACTGCAAATTGTGAGTGGTATTGTCGAGCGTCGGCACACGTTGCCGATTCTGGCCAATATCCTCATTCGCAAGGACGGCGAGCGGGTTTCTTTTCTTTCCACCGATATCGAAGTGCAGATCACGACCCATGCGCAGGTCGGCAGCGGCAATGACGTGGCGGCGACCACGGTCGCGGCGCGCAAGCTGCTCGACATCCTGCGCGCCCTGCCGGACTCGGGCGATGTGTCGCTCACGCTGGCCAACAAGCGCATGACGGTGCAATGCGGTAAATCACGCTTTGCCCTGCAGACGCTGGCAGCCGAAGAGTTTCCGACGGTGGCCCAGGCCGAGAGCTACAGCGCCAAGGTCACCTTGCCGCAGAAAACCTTGAAGCACCTGTTCAACATGGTCCACTTCTCGATGGCGCAGCAGGACATCCGCTATTACCTGAACGGCCTGTTGCTGGTCGTCGACGGCAAGAACGTGATTGCTGTCGCAACCGACGGTCACCGTCTGGCATTTTGCCAGGTGGCCTGCGAGGAAGAGTTCGCCCGCCAGGAAGTCATCATTCCACGCAAGACGATCATCGAGCTGCAGCGATTGCTCGACGACACCGACGAGCCGGTTTCGATCGAAATCGCCAGCAACCAAGTCAAGCTGTCGTTTGCCGATATCGAACTGATCTCGAAGCTGGTCGAAGGCAAGTTTCCGGATTACACCCGGGTGGTGCCGAAGGGTTACAAGAACAATTTCACGATCGGGCGCGACGCCCTGCTGCGCTCGCTGCAGCGCGCTGCCATCATGACGTCCGACAAGTTCAAGGGCGTGCGCTGCATCGTCACGCCGGGCAGCATGAAGGTCAGCTCGACCAATGCAGACCAGGAAGAAGCGGTCGAGGAAATCGAGATCGATTACGGCGGCGACAGCGTCGACATCGGCTTCAACGTCACCTATCTGCTCGACGTCCTGAACAACCTGAAATGCGACAGCATCAACATTGCTCTTGGCGACGCGAATTCTTCGGCGCTGATCACGGTACCGGACAATCCGGACTTCAAGTATGTCGTCATGCCGATGCGCATTTGAACCGGTACTTGAACCGGTACCAGGCGGGCCGCTGTCTGGCCCGGGTTTGTCCGCAGCAGGTTTGACAAGGCCGCACCGCGCTGTTTCCTGCGCCGCGGTCTTTTGCCACAGGGGCAGTGCCGCCTGCGGCGCAGTGTGTAACCGTCATTAGAGAAAGCAGTCCATGTCCGCGATTCCAGTTGAACCAGTCGTCACGCCGCAACCGAACCAGTACGGCGCTTCCTCCATCCAGATCCTGGAAGGCCTCGAAGCCGTCCGCAAGCGCCCCGGCATGTATATCGGCGACACGTCCGACGGCACCGGACTGCACCATCTGGTGTTTGAAGTACTGGACAATTCCATTGATGAATCGCTG
>JANXSS010000032.1 GCA_025356535.1 Herminiimonas sp. | reverse complement strand
CACTCTTCTTTGCACCCTTGATGAATTCTTCGGCTACGCCCTGGCCATAGGCAGTGCGGTCATCGATGACCGCAATGTTCTTTGCCTTGCTGGTCTGGACGGCATAGCGCCCGAGTGTGCCGCCAAGCTGACCATCGTTGGCAACCACGCGAAATGCCGTCTTGAAGCCTTGCAGCGTGTATTTCGGATTCGTCGCCGAAGGCGAGATCTGCGGAATGCCTGCGTCGTGATAAATTTTCGATGCCGGAATCGTCGTGCCGGAATTCAGGTGGCCGATGACGCCGTTGACTTTCGCATCGACGAGTTTTTGTGCAGCGGCAGTACCTTGCTTCGGATCGGCAGCATCATCTTCTGCCAGCAGTTCGAACTTCACTTTTTTGCCGCCGATGGTCACGCCTTTTGCGTTCAACTCATCGATAGCCATGCGCGCGCCGTTTTCATTATCCTTGCCCAGGTGCGCAATGGCGCCAGAAATTGGGGCAACATGACCGATCTTGACAATTTGCTCCTGTGCCGCGGCAAGTCCTGCAAAGGCGAAGGCAATCGCGCCGGCGAGCGGAATCAGTCTGGTCTTGAACTGCATAAAATATTCTCCTGAGGATTGTAAAAAAACAAGGTTGCTGCAACACTCACTTATTCAGTTAACGCAACAACAAGACGGTACAGCAGTTAAAACGGTTCACAAAGCGGTTTTGTACGGTTTTTTGATCTCCCACTCCAGTGCGCAATGTCCAAATCCCATACGCTTGACAAGGTCGACCGAAAAATCCTTAATTTGCTGCAAAAGGATAACCAGATACCGACGCGGGTTCTTGCCGCCAAGGTCCACGTCTCGCAACCAACGTGCCTGCGGCGCATCCGCGACCTGCGTGCGGCCGGCATCATCACCGCCGACGTTGCAATGGTCGATCCATTTGCGCTTGGCTACGGCATGCTGGCTTTTCTCGAAGTATCCCTGACGAACCAGTCGGATGCGCACATGCATGAATTCGAAGCCCGGATGAACAAGGAAGCCGAAGTCTTGCAGTGCTATTTCGTCTCGGGCGATTACGACTATTTTCTCGTGGTTCACATCATCGACATGGATGCCTATTACCAGTTCGTGCGCCGGGTGATCTCCGGCTCGGGCAACGTGCGCCATTTTCAGTCGCGTTTCCCGATGAAGCGGGCAAAGTTTGCAACCCGCATCGCCTTCGATGAAAAGCCGGTTGCCATCGAGGTACGTGCCGTCAAATGAACATGGCTAGTGCAACGCGTGACGCGCGCCAGCCGATGACAGGCGTCGGCAGATAGCCGCACGCATGGGATGCACGGGCGCAGGATTGCCATGCGGCGAGGCGGTCGTTGCACGGTCAGGTGGCACGCCGGTGGCGCGTCGGGCGCATGCATGGTGCAGAGCGGCGCCGGGACGGTGCACTGCCTTGGTAGCCGCGCGCGGCGGCGGGGGGATTGCAGGCCGGCGCAGCTACCGGCCAGGCGATCAGGCAGGAAGCGCGTTCAGGCGCACCTGGTTACGGTGGCGCGGCATGCCGGTGAAGGCAAAATCGACCTCGGGAAGCCGGCCGGAGACGATGTCGGCGATCGCCCGGCCGGAGCCGCAACCCATGGTCCAGCCCAGGGTGCCGTGGCCGGTGTTGAGAAACAGGTTGGCGATGCGGCTCTTGCCGATGTAAGGCACGTTCGATGGCGTCAGTGGGCGCAGGCCGGTCCAGTACACCGGATTGCTGTAGTCGCAGGCATCTGGAAAAAGCGCCTGCGCGCGCCGGGTGATGGCTTCGCAGCGGGTGGTATTGAGTTCGCGGCTGTAACCGTTGAGTTCACAGGTGCCGGCAACCCGCAGCCGGTCGCCCAGGCGCGAGACCACCAGCTTGTGGCCGTCGTCTGTCAGGGACACGGTCGGCGCGCGCGCGCCATCGATGACCGGATAGGTGGCCGAGTAGCCCTTGCCCGGATAGATCATCAGGTCGATTCCCAGCGGCTTGACCAATGGCACCGAAAAGCTGCCCATCGCCAGCACGAAGGCGTCGGCATGCAATACCTCGTGGCGGCCGTGCGCATTGATGATTTCAACGCCGGTGATTCTTGCCGCAGCACCGGTGCCGGCGGTCAGCAGCCGGGTGACGGTGCTGTTGAACTGGAAAGCCACGCCGGCTGCCTGGGCCCGGTCGGCCAGGCCGGAGGTGAACTTGTAGACATCGCCGGACTCGTCGGTTGCCGTGAAGTCGCCGCCGACGATGCGCTTGCGCAGGTGGGCCAGAGCCGGCTCGATCCGTACCACGGCATCCGCATCGATCGAGTCGCGCGGACAGCCGAGCTCGCGCATGAGCTTCGCCGCCGGCAGCGATTCGTCGAATTCCTTCTGATCGGTATAGAAGTGCAGGATGCCCTTGGTCAGGCAATCGTAGTCGACCCCGGTCTCGGCCCGCACCGACTGCAATGTCTGGCGGCTGTATTCCGCGATGGCGACGATCTGGCGGATGTTGTCGGCTGTGCGCCCCGGCGTGCATTCGCGCAGAAAATGCATGCCCCATTTCCACTGCAGCCATTCAGGGCGGAAGCGGTAGAGCAGTGGCGCGTCCTCTTTGCCAAGCCACTTGAGCACTTTCATGGGTGCTGCCGGATTGGCCCACGGTTCGGCATGCGACACCGAGATCTGGCAGCCGTTTGCAAAGCTGGTTTCCTGTGCCGCACCCGGTTGCCGCTCCAGTACCGTCACATCATGGCCGGCCTTGCGCAGGAACCATGCGGATGCAGTGCCGACGATGCCGGCGCCCAGGACGATGACTTTCATTTGATTCTCCGTTAAAAAAACGTGGGTGCGATGGCCAAATTGTAGGAAATTTCCACGCACACGGGGCGTCAAGATGCAGTCTTTAATTTCGATAAAACATCAGATTACTTACAGGTTTGTTCGAAAAACAAAATCGTCGGCGCGATTTTTAGATTTTCGAAATTTGCCGATCCGCCAGTTCGCGGGCGATGGCTTCAGTCAGCAGCGTTTCAAGCACCTCTTGCACGCCCTGGCGAAGCTGGGCCGTGAGTTGGGTTATGGCCAGCTCAAGCGTCTGCGCCAGGCTGTCGCGGATGCGCTGTTCAAGCGTTGCATCCATATGGTCGAGCAAGGGCTGCAGCACTTGCGTGCGGACGCTGGCGGCGATGCGCTCCATGGCCGCGGCGTCGCTTGCATCGATCCGGTCTGCTGCGAATTCTTGCGTTATCAACGCCGTGGCGGCAACTGGCGCCGGCACCCGGTCGGCTTGCCCGCCTGCCGCAGTTGTACCGGGATCTTCCGATGCAGTGAATGCCTGCGCAGCGGATGGTTCCGACGGTTCCGATGGCGCGGGGGCCGGGCGTGGCCAGGCGCGCCGCTCGGGCGTATCGACGCCGTAGACGGGTGCCTCGATCACTTCGGTCAGGATCGGTATGCCGGTTTCGCCACCATGCTGGGTCATGCCTTCTCCGCGTCGAAATGTGCGAGCTGATAGCCGCGCTGCTTGTAGAAGACATAACGCTCACGGGCAGCAAGCTTGTCCTCGTCGTTTGTGGAAACGATTTCAAAGAGTCGCTCGAAACGGGCGAAATGCGCCGGCGCTGATCGTGACAGGTTGATCAGTATCTGGTGATGGGGCAGTTCCGCGCTGTCGGCATCGGCCAGAATGATCGGCGTGCGCCCGGCCAGCCGGTCGCCGGCCTGCACGTGCGGCAGGAAATCGAGATCGGAGAAGCGCCAGAGTGCGTCGTCGAGTTCCTGCATCTGGGCGCTGTCCTGTGCCAGCAGCACGACGCGGCAGTCGGCCGCGCGGGCCTTGCGGGTGAGCCGGCAGGCATAGGCGATGCGGTCGGTGACGTTGCTGTGGAAATCGATACGGGTCATCAGGCGGGTCGAAGCGGATGCGGGCATCCGACATCATACAATGCCTGCTGCGGCTGGCAGATGCCGGGCGATGCGCTCAGAAGCGCAGTCCCGGCAGGCTGTTGTCGGTTCGTGCCGGGGGGCGCTGCGCCGGCGCCTTCGGTCGCGCAGTTGCGGCCCCCACGGGAGTCTCTGTAGAAGGCCCACCCGCTGTCTGCTCGGGTACGTCGGCGGCAACCGGTGCCAGTGCGCTCGGCGCCGGGTTGCGGTGGTTTTTCGCGAGTTTGCTGGAGGCCGGATATCCGGCTGCAGACAGGCCGGCATTCCAGGCAGCGGCATTGAAACCGGTCAGCTTGCTGCTGCCGATTCCAAGTTGCGGCAATTCCACCCGGCCGCCGCCGAGCAGCGCGATATCCGCGTTCGTGCCGACGGTTTTTTCGGTAAACGGTATGCCGCGCTCTTCGAGGAACTTGCGGCCCGCGTCACACGGTGCGCAGCCTGTCGCGACGTAGAACGTGACGGGATGCAGTCTGGCGGCTTCGGCCACGGCAAACGGCAGGCTGGAATCGTCGAGCACGTTTGCAGTGAGCGACTTCTTTTCGACGCGCAGGTTTGCCGGTGGCGGCATGTCGCCGTAATTCATCTTGCCGTCCGGGCCGACCCACTTGAAAACCTGCGCCTGCGCCGATGCTTGGCACAGCAGCAACGCGAGCAGCAGCGTTGCGCCAGGCCTGCAACCCAACCGGACACGACGCATTAAAGACAGCTCGAAGGACGGATCAAGACGAGACAACATGGCACTTCCCCCTGGTCGGATCAGTGTTGGCCGCCGCAATGACGGCGGTCAACTCAATTCACGTCATGCCGCCATGCCATGGTGGCGCAGCAGCGCATCGATGCTCGGCTCGCGGCCGCGAAAAGCCTTGAACGATTCGATTGCCGGACGCGAGCCGCCGATTTCGAGCACCTCCGCCAGGAAGCGCCGGCCGACATTCACGTCGAGGATCTCGCCGCTGGCGGCGGCGGCTTCCTCGAAAGCGCCGTAGGCGTCGGCCGACAGTACCTCGGCCCACTTGTAGCTGTAGTAACCGGCTGCATAACCGCCGGCGAAGATGTGGCTGAACGAATTCTGGAAGCGGTTGAAGGCCGGCGGCACCAGCACTGCCACCTGGCTGCGAATGCGGTTGATCAGACCCTGCACGCCGTCGCCCTGGTTGGCAAAATCGTAATGCAGGTGCATGTCGAAGAGCGAGAATTCCACCTGCCGCAGCGTCTGCAGGCCGGACTGGAAATTTTTTGCGGCGATCATCTTGTCGAACAGTGCACGCGGCAGCGGCGCGCCGGTATCGGCGTGCGCCGTCATGTGTTCGATGACGCGCCATTCCCAGCAAAAATTTTCCATGAACTGGGACGGCAGTTCGACGGCGTCCCATTCGACGCCGGAGATGCCGGCCACGCTCAGTTCTTCCACCTGCGTGAGCATGTGGTGCAGGCCGTGGCCGAATTCATGGAACAGGGTGATGACGTCGTCGTGCGTCAGCAGGGCCGGGCGGACGACACCGTCGACGACTGCCGGCGCGGTGAAGTTGCAGGTCAGGTAGGCCACCGGCGTCTGTATCCGGCCGGCCCGCCCGCGCCGGCCGCGGGCGTCGTCCATCCAGGCGCCGCCGCGCTTGCCGGTACGTGCGTACAGGTCGAGGTAGAACTGGCCGATCAGCTTGTTGTCGCGCTCGATGCGGAAAAATTTCACGTCAGGGTGCCATACCGGCGTTGCGTCCGCAGTAATCGTCACCGAGAACAGCGTCTGTATCAGCCGGAACAGGCCGTCGATGACTTTCGGCTCGGGAAAGTACTGTTTGACTTCCTGCTCCGAGAACGCATAGCGCTGCTCGCGCAGCTTTTCCGACGCATAGCTCACATCCCATGACTGCAGCGTGGCCAGGCCGAGTTCGGCTGCGGCGAAGGCACGCAGTTCGGCCAGATCCTTTTCCGCATACGGACGCGCCCGGCGTGCCAGGTCCTGCAGGAAAGCGATGACTTCTTCGGGCGTCTGCGCCATCTTCGGCACCAGCGAGACTTCGGCAAAATTGCGGTAACCGAGCAGGCGCGCTTCTTCGTCGCGCAAGGCGAGCAGGGCGTCGATGTTGGCGCTGTTGTCCCAGTCGGGGTTCTCGCCAAGCTCGGACGCCTTGGTCGTGCTGGCGCGGTAGATCGTCTCGCGCAGGGCGCGGTCGTCCGCATACTGCAGCAGCGGGAAATAAGACGGAAACTGCAGCGTGAACTGGTAGCCGGGCTTGCCGTCTTTTTCGGCCGCGGCGCGGGCGGCCGCCCTGACGTCGTCAGGCAAGCCGGCAAGGCGCGCCTCGTCCTCGACCAGCAGCGTGTAGGCGTTGGTCGCATCGAGGACGTTTTCGGAAAAGCGGGTGGCCAGCGCTGCCTGCTGCTCCTGGATTTCGGCAAAGCGCGGCTTCTGTTCCTGCGGCAGTTCGGCGCCGCCGAGGCGAAAGTCGCGCATGGCGTTGTCGACGATGCGCTGGCGCGCCGGCGACAGGGCGGCAAACTGCGCACTGTCCTTCAAGGCCCTGTACTTTGCATACAGCGCCAGGTTCTGCCCGAGCGCCGTCCAGAATTCGGTCACCTTGGGAAGATTTTCATTGTAGGCGGCCCGCAGCGCCGGCGTGTCCACCACGGCGTTCAGGTGGCCGACGATGCCCCAGGCGCGGCCCAGCCGCTCGGTTGCGTCTTCCAGCGGCTCGACGAAGTTTTCCCATGTCACCTGGCTCTGCGGGGCTTCGAGCTGCGCCACCATTGCCCGGTTTTCTTCCAGCAGGCGGTTCACCGCATCCCCGACGTGTTCCGGCCTGATGTGGTCGAAGCGGGGCAGGCCGGAAAAATCCAGCAGTGGATTGGCGGCGGCGGCAGTCTCGGTGGTCAGATTGTTCATCAGGCGATTTTTCCTTGCGCTGCCTCGGCAGCTTCGATTGTATTTAAGAGCAGCATGGTGATGGTCATCGGGCCGACGCCGCCGGGCACCGGCGTGATGGCGCCGGCGACCTCGCGCACGCCCGCGAAATCGACGTCGCCGCACAGCTTGCCGGCCTCATCGCGGTTCATGCCGACGTCGATCACGATGGCGCCCGGCTTGATCATGTCTGCCGTAACAGTATTACGCCGGCCGACTGCGGCCACCACGACATCGGCCTGGCGGGTGTGCAGGCCCAGGTCCGGTGTATTGCTGTGGCAGATGGTGACGGTTGCGTTTGCCTGCAAGAGCAACAGTGCCATCGGCTTGCCCACCGTGTTGCTGCGGCCGATGACGACGGCATGCTTGCCCTTCAAGGAGATGCCGGTGCTTTCGATCAGCTTCATGCAGCCGTAGGGCGTGCAGGGGCGAAAGCCCGGTGCGCCGGTCAGCAGTTCGCCGGCGCTCAGCACCGAGTAACCGTCGACGTCCTTGGCGGTCGAAATCGCAGCGATCACGGCGTTCGGGTCGATCTGGGGTGGCAGCGGCATCTGCACCAGGATGCCATGCACGGCCGGGTCGGCATTGAGGGCGGCGATCTGCGCCAGCAGTGCCGCCTGCGTCAGGCTGGCGGGGTGGCGCTCCAGTACTGAGCGGATTCCGGTGGCGGCGCAGGCCTGCACCTTGTTGCGCACGTAGACATGGCTGGCGGGGTCGTCGCCGACCAGGATCACGGCAAGCCCCGGCTGGACGCCGGCACTGCTTGAGCGCGCTGCGCGGCGGGCAATATCGACGCGGATTTCTTGCGAGAGTTGGGTACCGCTGATCAGATTCGCAGGCATTGTGGTGGCAGTCGGAAGCGTCAAAGCGAAATTATAAGGCCACACCCGGCGGCAGTGTGGCAACGCGGCAAGCGCGGCGCTGCAGGAGCGATTTCGGGGCGTGGGACTTTGCGGCTGCGCAGCAAAATATCACATCATGAAATGTCATCCCGTAATTTGAAAATCCCGGATCATCCTGCTAAAATACGCGTCGAAGTGGTTTATTAAACAAATTCTGTTGCAAAATGACCGACGGCTCCCTGCAGTCAGATCACCAGGCAACACGCCGTCGAGATGCATCGGGCCGGCACCCACGGTGCACGTATTGCACGCAGCGCATCCAACATCTAGGAGACACGCATGTCAGCCCAACTTGATGAAGTACTGGCGCAAGCCGCCAACGATCCCGATGTCATCGAAACCCAGGAATGGCTCGACGCACTCGAAGCGGTGATCGAAAACGAAGGTCCCGAGCGCGCCCACTACCTGATGGAGCGCATGGTCGACCTGGCACGCCGGCGCGGCGCCCACATTCCTTTTTCCAGCAATACCGCCTACGTCAACACGATACCGGCGCATCTCGGCGCCCACTGTCCGGGCAATCTGGAGTTCGAGGAGCGCCTGCGCTCGTGGATGCGCTGGAACGCGATGGCGATGGTGGTCAAGACCAACCGGGTCGACGGCGACCTCGGTGGCCATATCTCCAGCTTCGCGTCGCTTGCCAACATGCTCGGCATCGGCTTCAATCATTTCTGGCATGCGCCGACCGAAGACCATGGCGGCGACCTGCTCTACATCCAGGGCCATTCCTCGCCCGGCATCTATGCCCGCTCGTACCTCGAAGGCCGCCTGACGGAAGAGCAGATGCTCAACTTCCGCCGTGAAGTCGACGGCCGTGGCCTGTCGTCGTATCCGCATCCGAAGCTCATGCCCGACTACTGGCAGTTCCCGACCGTGTCGATGGGTCTGGGCCCGCTGATGGCGATCTACCAGGCGCGTTTTCTGAAATACCTGCATGCGCGCAGCATCGCCAAGACCGACAACCGCAAGGTCTGGGTATTTTGCGGCGACGGCGAGATGGACGAGCCGGAATCGATGGGCGCCATCGGCATGGCCGGGCGCGAGATGCTCGACAACCTGGTCATGGTGGTCAACTGCAACCTGCAGCGCCTCGATGGCCCGGTGCGCGGCAACGGCAAGATCATCCAGGAGCTGGAAGCCGATTTCCGCGGCGCCGGCTGGAATGTCGTCAAAGTCATCTGGGGTCCGGGCTGGGACGAGCTGCTGGCCAAGGACAAGGACGGCATCCTGCAGCGCGTGATGATGGAAACCGTGGACGGCGAATACCAGAACTACAAGGCAAAGGACGGCGCCTACGTGCGCAAGCATTTCTTCGGCAAGCATCCGAAGCTGCTGGAGATGGTCGCCAACATGACCGACGGCGACATCTGGCGCCTGACGCGCGGCGGCCACGATCCGCACAAGATTTATGCAGCTTTCAAGATCGCCCAGGAAAACAAGGGTCAGCCGACGGTGCTGCTGGTCAAGACCGTCAAGGGCTTCGGCATGGGCAAGTCCGGCGAGGCGCGCAATACCGCCCACCAGACCAAGAAGCTCGACGACGAAGCGATCCGCGAAATGCGCGACCGCTTCGGCATTCCGATTCCGGATGATCAGATGGCCGACGTGCCGTTCTTC
>JANXSS010000198.1 GCA_025356535.1 Herminiimonas sp. | reverse complement strand
TCGGCTCTAAAACGTTCATTTTTGAGCCTCGGTCGGACCAAGTCCGCAATGTGCCGACTTTCAACGCCGAAAAATCAGGAACGAACCAGAAATCGTGCATTGATCAGCGCTTCCCTAGGTTGTAATACCGGGCTAACTCCGGAGCCGCTCCATGTTCCACCGAATCCATCTCGACAGCATCGCAACGCGCCTTGCACTCTGGTTCTGCCTGTCTTCCGTGCTGTTGACATGGACGCTGGCGCAACTGATCGGCACGACAGCGGAAAACACGCTGCGCGATCAGATCAGCAAGAACCTGTCCGACCTGGCGATGCAAACGGCCGACAAGCTCGATCAGGGTTTTTACGAGCGCTATCGTGAAATCGAACTGCTGTCGCAAAACAGCCTCACAGGAGGCGCGAGCGGGTCGCTGGCATCGAGGCAGGCGCAACTCGACCGGATCCAGGCGTCGTATCGGGACTATGCGTGGATCGGTGTCACCGATGTGGACGGCAAGGTCCTGTACGCGACCAAGGGCGTTCTCGCGGGGGTGAATGTCAACAAACGCCCCTGGTTTCAGATTGCGATGTCGGGTCAACGCAGTCTTGGCGACCTGCATGAAGCGAAATTGCTCGCCAATATGCTGCCGGCGACGGTGTCGGGTGAACCCTTGCGTTTTCTCGACATCGCGTTTCCATATCAGGACCTCGACGGCGCCGTGGCCGGGGTGCTGGGGGCGCACTTGAGCTGGGAGTGGGCTCGCAATGTGGAACGGTCCGTCATAACGGCCACGGCGCGCCAGGCCGGTATCGAGGCGTTGATTCTGGGCGCCGACGGGACTGTACTGCTGGGAAATAAAAACACGCAGGGAACCCGGGTCCGGCTGGACCTGCTCCCCACGGCGACAAGCCGGCAAATGGCCGCATCGCTGCGCTGGAACGATCGCCGCGAATATCTCGTGGCCTCGGCAAAAGCCAGGGGCCACGGTGCATTTCCGGGCTTTGGCTGGACGGTGATCGTAAGGCAGGACGCCGAGGTCGCGTTCGCGCCGGTCCAGGCCGTCAAGAGGCAGGTTGTCATGACCGGCATCGGCATCGCCGTGCTTTTCTCGTTGCTGGGTATTTTCAGCGCCCGCCGGGTATCGCAGTCGCTGGTGCGTCTTGCCGACGATGTCAATAGATATCAACAGGGCCAGAGTCTTGAAATCCGGGTGCCGGCGAAAGCGCATCGCGAAGTGCAGACGCTGGCGCGATCGTTTACGACGCTTCTGCGTAATCTGGATCTGAATGAAGATGCCTTGCGGGCCGTGAATGCGGAATTGGAGAGGCGGGTCGGCGAGCGCACCGCAGCGCTGGCCAAGAGTGAAGACCGGGTCCGGCAGATTCTCGAAAATTCCCATGAAGCGTTCATCGCAATCGGGCGCGATCAAAAAGTCACGGACTGGAATCGCCAGGCGGTGCTCACGTTCGGTTGGTCGGCCGAAGAAGCCATCGGTGCCGCATTGTCAGAGCTGATCATTCCAGAGCACATGCGTGCCGCGCACGATGCAGGATTCGAAAATTTCTTGAAGACCGGAAGCGGACCTGCAATCAACAAGCGAATCGAACTGCCCGGCCAACACAAGGACGGCCATGCAATTCCGGTCGAGATGTCGATTGCAGCGGTGGCCGACGGTGACAGCTACGTGGCAAATGCGTTTTTGCGTGACATTACCGACCGCAAGGCTGCCGACGACAAGCTCAAGGCAAGCGAGAAAAGGCTGCGTGCCATCACCGACAACCTGCCGGTGCTGATTTCTTATATCGACCGTGACCAGCGCTTCCGGTTTGCCAACAATACATTCAAGGAATGGCTCAACGTCGAGCCGGCTTCCATCTTCGGCAAGACCATGCGGGAAGTCCTCGGCGAGGCGCTGTACATGCAAAGAAAACCGATGGTCGACCTGGCGCTGAGCGGCGAGACTTCGGTCTCCGAAATGCAGTCGACTGCGCTGGGCATCGAGCGGCATCTTGCGATCACCTATGTTCCTGACAAGGACGATGCCGGCGTGACCCACGGCTTTTACACCCTGACCTCGGACGTCTCTGTCATGCGACGCGCAGAGCAGCGCATGGCAACGCTGGCCCGTCATGATTCGATGACCGGTTTGCCGAACCGGTATCAGCTCGAAGAAAAACTCGATGAGGCAGTACAACGGTGCAAGCGCTCCGGCATGCCGCTGGCCTTGATGTTTCTCGATATTGACCACTTCAAGCGTATCAATGACAGCCTGGGACATGCGGCGGGCGACGAGGTGCTGAAAGTCTTCGCAGCGCGCCTTCGATCGGCTGTGCGCGTAACCGACACGGTTGGCCGCCTTGCGGGCGATGAATTCATCGTCATCCTTGAAGGCGTGCATACGGCCGGCGAAACAGAACTCGTGGCAAAGAAGATCATTGAAGCCGTCGCAGATGAAATGCCGATTGCTTCCCAGGCCCTGGTTGTCAGCACCAGCATCGGTATCGCCTTTACCGACGGCAGGCACTTGATTGCGGCCGAGCTCATGTCGCGCGCCGACAAGGCACTTTATCTTGCAAAGGCTTCCGGTCGGGGCCGGTACTTTTGCGATGTGATGGACCTAACGCAACCGCCGGCTTCACCATTGGCGCAACGTAGAGAAGAGACGACAGGCGGTTGAGACCTCCTGGCGAAACCGCTCCAGGAGTCGCATCCCGTCTGCGGCTTTTCAATGTCTGCGCACCGCGGGCATCGCTTAAATTCGCCTATCGATGTTCCATCACCGACGTCGAGGTCACGGCCGACGAAATCATTTCCTTGATCAGGCGACGGTAATGCGGGCGGATCGGCCCCGGCACCTGGCTCATCGCCACGACGGCGAGTTCCTGCTTCGGATCGATCCAGAAGAAGGTACCCGCCGCGCCCGCCCATGAATACTCGCCGGGCGAGCCCTGCACGGCGGAATTGCCATCTTCCTGGCGCACCATGAAGCCAAGGCCGAAGGTGTAGCCGTCTACACCCATGAGCAACTGCCCCGGTGACAGTGGCGTCGCGCTGCGGGCGCCCAACTGGTTCGACGACATCAGCCTGACGGTCATCGGCGACAGGATGCGCTGGTTGTTCAGGCTGCCGCCATTGAGCATCATGGAGACGAAATTCATGTAGTCCCCGGCAGTCGATACGGCACCGGCGCCGCCGGAATCGTTGGCCGGTGCAATGGAGACGTCGAGCAGCCTGTTCGGTTGCCTGGTCGTCGGATCGATCGGCAGGGCCTGGGCAAGGCGGGCCAGCTTTTCGCCGGGAACCTGAAAACCGGTGTCCTTCATCTGCAAGGGCTGCAGGATGCGTTCGCTGACGAACTGGCCCAGCCTTTTGCCCGACGCGGCTTCGACGACCCGGCCCAGCAGATCGACCGACATGCCGTATTCCCAGTTCGTGCCGGGTTGCGTGGACAGGGGCGCGCGCGCCAGTCCTGTTACCTGTTCCTGGGGCGTCACACGGCGCTGGTCGTAATCGGTGCCGCCGTCACGCCACATGCCGGCGTTGGCATAGGCTTGCTTGATCACCGGATTCTTCGTGATTTCGGCATAACCGACGCCGGAGGTATGGCGCAACAGGTCGATGACGGTGATCGGCCGCTCGGCCGGCACCAGCGAGTAGGTGATATTGCCGGCTGCGTCTTTTGTCGCAACGCTGACCTTCATGTCGGCGAACTCGGGCAGGAACTTGGCGATCGGGTCCGAAAGCGTCAGCTTGCCGTCTTCGGCCAGGATCATGGCGGCAACCGAGACGAGCGGCTTGGTCATCGAATAGATGCGGAAAATCGAATCCTTTTTCAGGGGGATGCCGGCATCCTTGTCCTGGTAGCCGATGACTTCCGAATACACCAGCTTGCCCTTGCGGTTGACCATGATCACCATGCCGGGGATATTGCCCTTGTCGACTTCGGCCTGCATTGCCTGCTTGAACAGGTTGAGCCGGGCGGAAGACATGCCGACGGACTCGGGATTGGCAAGTGGCAAAGCCTGCGCATGGACGGACGGTACGGCTGCGGCAATGGCAGCTGCAAGAATGTAATTTCTGACTTTAAAAGTTTCAAACACGATGTCTCCTCTTTGGTGGATAGGCAATTTCCGGTTTTTTTAAATGCTCTTGTCTGTCGCCTGATTCAACTATAACAACGAATTTCCCTCAGAAAAGTCCTGTGGCTGAAATTAGCTGCGTGGCGCCAGCCCGAAAGTTTCGTGTCGAACTGTCCGGTGCGCGTGCGGCGCGGCGCTTTGGCTTGCGCAGGACGCCTCTTCGGGGCCGTGCCGCAATCAGGGAAAAGGTTGCAGCAACAAGCCCAGCATCGAGCGCATGCCGGTCAGGTAATTGTTCATCTTCAGGTTTTCATCGAAGGTATGCTGGTTGTTGTCGGCATTGACGACCGGCACCAGCACGAAGGGCATGCCTAGCGGCGCAACGATTTCGTGGGTCGGCACGGTGGCGCCCATCATGCGCAGGCGCACCGGAAGCGTCGTCGCTTCGGGGCCGTCCCAGGCGTTGGCCAGGCCGGCATAGACCCAGGTGCCGATCGGAGAATCGATCGCTTGCTGCGCACCCTCGGAAGACAACCCCACCTTGAGTCGTGCAATCTTGTCATGCTGCTGACGCTGCGCGTCGGTCGGCTCGCCGTCGATCAGGAAATACCCTTGCCTGACGATGTGACTGCGTACCTTGTCGACCAGCCATTCCGACTGCGATTCGACGGTCGAGCGGATGTCGAGTTCGGCCACCGCGCTGGCCGGGATGATGCCGGCCACCTTGTCGCCCACGCCGGCCGCCGCCAGGCCGCGGATCGTAAACGACGGATATTGCAGCGCTTCCTGATAGCTGCCGCCAACGCGCTCGGGCGTCTTGATGCCGATGCGCTTGCGCAAGGCGACTTCGTCATCGCCGGCCTCGGAAAGAATGGCGCGGTCCTTGGCGCTCAGGGTCGTGCGACTGTAATAGCCGTCGATCAGGACCGCGCCATCGTCGGCTTTCATCGATGCCAGCAGGTTGGCCAGGCGTTGCGCCGGATTGGGTGCGTAGTTGCCGTAATGCCCGCTGTGCAGGGGCGCCTTCGGCCCGAATACGGTAAGCGTCAGCGGCGTCGCGCCGCGGTTGCCGAACATTGCCGTGGGCCGTCCGCTCGGATGGGCCGCCGCATCGTGGATGATGAGCGCGTCGGCCTGCAACTGCATCGCGTATGCCTTGACGACGCCGGGTATGCCGGGCGAATTGACTTCCTCCTGGCTGTCGAGGATCACCTTGACATTGATCCTTGGACTGATCTGGTTTTTTTTCATCAGATCGAAGTCGGCCAGGAACATCATGATCGGCCCCTTGTCGTCGGACGACGAGCGGCCGAAGACCCGCAGCTCGGCATCGAGATCCCGGCGCATGAGCAGGGCGCTGTCGACCGTCACGAATTTCCCGTCAGTGCCGCGCGCCTTGACGACCGGCTTCCACGGGCTCTCCTGCGACCACTGCGCCGGGATCACCGGCTGGCCGTCGAAGTGCATGTAGAACAGGACGGTTTTCTGATCCGCACGATTGCCTTCGAACTCGGCCAGCAGCAGCGGCCGCGTGCCGTTTTCAAGCTGGCGTGTCCTGAAGCCGCGCTTCTTGAACGCACTTTCCAGCCAGGCGACATTGGCCTGGATATCCTTGGGCTGCGCCGAATCGTTGGGCAGTGACAGCAGTTCGAAATATTCCGGGAAACTCGCTGCCGCGGCGCCGCGGATGTCGTCGGCGCCGAAACCGGCGGGTAGGGCAGCGTACGCACAACAGGTGAGGCAGCACAGAAGTAGGGCGGCAGTCTGGCGCGGCAAATGCATTGGGTGTGATGTCCCGAAGTGGCGGAGAGCGTGCGAGTGCGCAAGACGATACCACCAAAAAATTCAGCCTGGGCGGCGGCGATTGCAGCGGTCCGGCGTTCAATCGACGATGCGGCCGCCTGTGGCCTCGTTCAGGATCCGATAATCTGCAGCAGCGCCGCTTCAAAGGCTTCGACGGGCTGTCCGCCCTGCAGCAGGTACTTGTCGTTGATGATCATCGCCGGCACCGAGGTAATGCCGAGCTCGAGGTAGATCCGCTCGCGCTCGCGCACCTCGTCGGCGTATTCGCCGGCTGCGAGGATGCGTGCCGCATGATCCTGGTCCAGGCCGACTTGCGCAGCCAGTGCAATCAGTACCTCGTGCTTGCTCGGATCACGTCCTTGCGTGAAATAGGCCGTGAAGAGCGCGCGCTTGAACGCATACTGCCGGCCTTCCAGTTCCGCCCAGTGCAACAGGCGGTGCGCATCGAACGTGTTGTAGATGCGGCCACGCTTGTCCATGCTGAACGTGAAGCCGAGCGCCTCGCCACGGGCACGTATGGCTTCCCGGTTGGCGGCCGATTGCTCCGCCGTGGCACCGTATTTTTGCGCGATATGTTCGGTGATGTCCTGGCCGCCGGGCGGCATGTCGGGATTGAGCTCGAAAGGCTGGAAGTGGAACTGCGCACTGACCGCCATCGGCAGGCGCTCGATCGCCTGTTCAAGCGCGTTCAGTCCGATCACGCACCACGGACAGGATACGTCGGAGACGAAATCGATTTTAAGGGACGTGGTCATTTCCGGATTGGCTTTCATGTGGTGGATCCTGTCGCATGTCGAAGCGGCATTCGGGCTCGAAGTTTTCTTGAGCCGTAACATAGCACTCTCCGGCGCAGGGCGCAGGCATCGCGGACGATTGCACCAATTCTGCGGTGGCATCGCCTGCGGGACGATAAACCGTGCGTTTGGTCGCTAACGTGCGAACAACATCTGCCAAGGTTGAGGAACTGGCTGGGACGACCCGGTTCGTGCGGGCGGCAAGTCCTGTCACCAGAGCGGATTTCGACATTGCACGCGCGCGCTACACACCGCTTCGAACCACATTGCGGTGTTGCAGCGCGGCCCGAATCGATACCCATGACGCACACACCATTTCGAATTCTGCCCCAGGCTTCGTTTTCAAGGACTGCCTCTCGAACCCCGGGTGCACCCCACATTTTGTAAAAACGCGCTGCAGCACGTCGCTGCGGCGCCCGGTACCAGGCGAGTCACATCTGGCTGCTGTCGCTGTTGTTCGGCCACAGTCAGCGCTGGCTTTCGCAGGCTGCCGTGTTTCGCAACCCGCGTCGTTATCGCCTCGATGATGCAATCCTGGTGCTGCATTTCGCACTATGGTTCGGCATACCCTGTGTGCTGCTGGACGTCTCCTTCCGACTCGCGCTGCTGGCCTATCTCGTACCCTTGACCATCCTCGGACCTTATCTGGCAGCGATCTCCTGGGTCAATCACATGGGCATGCCACTGATCGAGGATGTTTCGGAGTTTTCATTTCTGGAGCATCAGACGGTCACCTCGCGCACCATCATCAATGCGCCGCGCTGGGACTGGCTGTTCGGTGGGCTGAATTTCCAGATCGAGCATCACCTGTTTCCAAAAGTACCGTCATACCGGCTTGCCGCAGTACAGGCCGTCGTCCGGCATCATTTCGACAAACACGGCATTGCCTACAACGGCGTGTCATGGCGCGTTGCCGCATGCGCGATCCAGGCCCACCTGCGCAGGACTGCAACCACATCGTGAACGCTCCCTACACAAGGCAACAGCGGTTGTTCGAATACGCTGCAATCGGATTTTTCGTGCTGCTTGCCTGCTGGAGTGCCGTGCGTCTTGCCGTTGCATCGAACTGGCTTTTCATGCCGGTGCTGTTGGTCGCCGCACCCGTGGCTTGGCTGTTGACGGATTTGTTGAGCGGCGTGGTGCACTGGGCCTGCGATAGCCATGGCAGCATCAGCACGCCGGTCATTGGCAAATCGATCATCCGCCCATTTCGTGAACATCACAGCGATCCGCAGGCAATGACGCGCCACGATCTTGTCGAGCTTCACGGAGCGAGATGTTTCGCGGCATTGCCGTTCGTGATCGCTTCGGGCCTGTTGCCGTTGCCTTCATCCCCGTGTTCGTGCTCGGTTTTTCACCTTTTGCACTGTATGGCTACCTGGTGTTCGTTTCATTTCATGCGGTATTCATCCATGCAAACGTCCGGTGGCGGTTTCCCGGCCTGCGCTGGGCAATATCGACGCCCCGGTATCACCATTGGCACCATGCATCCGATGCCGAAGGTATCGACAAGAACTTTGCCCAGTTCCTGCCGCTATGGGACCTGTTGTTCGGCACTGCGCACCTGCCGCATCACTGGCCGAACCACTATGGGGTAGAGCATTTTGAACCGCCGCAATCGTATCTGGGACAACTTGCCTATCCGTTCCGGTCAGCCGAAAAATACGGACTTGACGACCCTTTGACAAGGCACTGAAAAAACCGGCGCTGCAATCCGGACCGGCCTTCCGGTTCTCGCATGACCTCAATCGGAACATCAACCTGCGCCACAACACCCGGTTGCAGGCAGCGGCGTCGACCTGGTCTCCCTTGCCGAGATCCATCCCGGTGATCCCGGTCGGTGCACCGCCGTTATTGACGCCACAGGTGGCAAACACCGTAAATTGCAGCGCCTGATTGAATGCCGCCATGATCGACTTTGTCGCAGGAAATCGACGGCAGGACCTTTGGCACAAGCCATGGGCTGGAGCGC
>JANXSS010000187.1 GCA_025356535.1 Herminiimonas sp. | reverse complement strand
CACACAAGGACATCGCTTCGGTAAATGCGGAACCCAGGGCCGATTGCAGGCTGACACCTTCCTCGGTCGCCCGCACTGTTGCGCGCAGACTTTGCAGCGCCCGATGCGGCGCATCGCAGATAACAATGCTGCAGGTCCATGCATTTGCGCCGAAGCGTCGCGCGCGGATGTGGATCTGCATCCCTTTGTAATGATCGACGATCGTGTCTTCCCGTTGATGCGAGACCATCCCGAAGGCCTGGCCCACCGGCTGCCATGCTTTCTTGACCGAGTCGCAGACCGCGTGCAGGGAGCGGTTCATGCTGCATTGCCGATTCGCGACCGGTCCGGGCAAGCGGCAACCGGTGCGTTGCCACCGTCTGCGTGCAGCGTTGCTGCGATTTTCGATTCCATGTCCACGCCCTGGCATCTGCTGTTGAAACTGTCCGCACAGCGTAGCCGGATATTTACAGGACAAGAATCGGACAATCGCTTTAGTGTACGTAGGACATCATGCTGCTGAAAAACTGCCAAGTGCCGGATTGACAACGAACGGCGCCGGGACTGTGTTCTCGGTAAGCTAGAATCGATAGCCGATCGTGCAGCGGCACACTTGTTGAAAATGCACAGATGCAATGCAAAGGAAATCCTGATGCCTCGAACCGGACTTGCCATGAATGCCCCTGTCGGGCAGGCGCTAGGGCTGCAACGACCAGCGTGCATGCGCGGCCAACGCATGCACGCCGGCGCATGTGATAGCCGTGTGCTGCAAGCGTTAAACCGCAGCATGGCAGGGTGCCGGCGATGACCTGGCTGCTCGCCTACGTAGGCATGGGCGCCGCCATCGGGGTGCTGGCCGGCCTCCTGGGCATTGGTGGCGGCATGACGCTGGTGCCGGTATTGGCCGCGATGTTCGCTGCACAGCATTTTGCGCCGGATCACATCGTACACATGGCACTGGCTACTTCGATGGCATCGATCATCTTTACCTCGGGTGCCAGCGTGCGCGAGCACTGGAAGCTCGGCGGCGTGGATTTTTCAATCGTCAGGCGCATGGCGCCCGGAATGGTGGCCGGCAGCCTGGTTGCGACCATGGCATCGTCATGGATACCGCAACGCTGGCTGGCGATGACTTTTGCCGTCATCGTCTACCTTGGCGCAACGCAGATCCTGCTCAACCGCAAACCCGCTGCCGCCCGCAACCTGCCCGGTACTTGGGTGCTATTTGCAGTGGGCATCGTCATCGGCGTGATCTGCGGCCTGGTTTCGGCCGGCGGCGCGTTCCTGACGATTCCTTTCATGCTCTGGTGCGGTGTACCGATGCGCACCACCATCGGCACTGCGGCGATGATCGGCATTCCCGTGGCGCTGGTCGGAACGGCCGGGTATATTTTTTCGGGTTGGCAAATCGGTGGCCTGCCAGCCGGCACGCTCGGCTTCATCGTCCTGCCGGCACTGGCGGGACTGGTCTGCGGCAGTGTCGTCACGGCGCCTTATGGCGCCCGAATGGCGCACCGGTTGCCGGTGCTGACCATCAAGCGGATCTTTGCAGGCCTGCTCTATGTGCTGGCAACGAAGATGCTGCTTACCTATGCCTAGAGCAGATTTCGCGCAACCTTACTGGACGCCGAGCAGTTCGACGTCGAAGATGAGCGTTGCATTTGGCGGAATCAGGCCGCCGGCGCCCCGCGCGCCGTAACCGAGCGCAGCCGGAATGGTCAGCTTGCGCATGCCGCCCACGCGCATGCCGGCAACGCCTTCATCCCAGCCGCGAATGACGCGACCGCCTCCCAGCGGAAACACGAAAGGATCGCCCCGATCCTTGCTCGAGTCGAATTTCTGCCCCGCGCTGCCATCCGGGTTCTGCAGCCATCCGGTGTAATGCACCTTGACGCCGCGTCCAGCCACCGCTTCGGCGCCCTTGCCGATCACCAGGTCCTGGTACTGCAGGCCGGAGTCGGTTTTCACCATCGCCGGCCTGGCGCTTTCGACGCACATTCCGGTGCCGGCCTGCAAGGCACCCAGCATCACGCCTGCCAGGACCGCCACGCGTATTTTTGCAAAACCTGGTGTAGAGAATTGACGAGCCATGGTCTTCCTTCTAGAAAATCGAGAAAGATGCGCCGCACATGCACGGCAACACCGGGAGCGCCGATTCTAGCAGCCGGGCCGGACAATTGCCGCCCGCGCCGTTACAAACTGTGCGTGCCAGTCGCGCCGTTATCGGCTAATCTCGCAAGGCGCAACCCGTATGCGCATTTTCCCGAACGGGCCGGCACCAGCGCTCGCGGGTTCAAAAAAACAAAGGAGACTCCATGATGCTGCCAGTTCTCGGATTGCGTACCTTGCTTGCCCTTGCCTGTTGCACAGGCGTCCTGCTGCAGGCCCCGGTTGCGGCGCAGGATGCCGGGCCGCGAACCGAACTCAAGCGCGTCGACCTGTCGGGTGCGCCGGGCATGGAAGTCATTACCTCGATAGCCAGTTACAAGCCCGGCGACGAGGTGCCGCTGCATTTTCATCATGGCGTTGAAACCGGCTACGTGCTGCAAGGCGCAATGGTCCAAATGCCGGGCAAGGAGCCGACCATGATCAGCACCGGCTCACCGATCTCGAACCTGCGCGATGCGCGTCATGGCGGCTACAAGGTAATCGTCGAGACCAATCTCAAACTGCTGACGGTGCACATCGTCGACAAGGGCAAGCCGCTCTACGATACCTCCAACTGATGCACAGGCCTGCACGGTCGTGCAGCACTGGCATCGCGGCACGCCCGGCATGGGGCCGCCTGCTGCCGCTGCTTCTGATGCTGTCACTGGCGGTCAACGTGATCGACTGCGTGCGCATCGAGTCACGCAGCGCAGGCATTTCGCGGCTGTTGCAGCAATTGCCGCGCCGCCATCGCGGCCGCCTCAGGTCGCGTAGCTAAAACTGCAACCGCCGCGCCGCCGGTGGCGCGACCTGTCACGGCGGTCGCAGCGGTCGTTTCCCGCCGCACACGTCGCCGCCGATTTGAATCACTGCCGAAAAATGGCGATGCCGCTGTTATCGAGCGCTACGCCTGGCCCCCGGCAAGCCTGAATTCTTGCGAAAGCTGTTTCCTAAATTGCCAGATAGTGTTACTGTGGCAACATTGCAAAAAGTCATGACAGGCCTGTTTCTTTGGCAGCGCCGCGCGCTCATTGCAACCGTACCGGGTCGGCCAGGCGGGTTTGCCTCGCGTTTTTTCCTGGAATCAGATCGCCGCCAGGCATTCAGGTTGTGCATTACCAGCCTGACAAGTAAAGACTCCGGAATTGGCCATTGAATTGTGTGAACTTGCGTGTGTGGTAATTGTCGAAAACCATGACAAAACTGCCAATACTTGCATTCAGGCCTTTTACAACAGAACAGGATGAGATAATGACAACCAGTAAACTGACCGAGGACCTCGCTTACGATCCAAACAATCTGCTCGATGCGCTGATCGAAAAAATGCAGCTCAAAAACGATGCAGCGTTGTCGCGCGCCCTCGAGGTCGCGCCGCCGGTCATCAGCAAGATCCGCCACCGGCGACTGCCGGTCGGCGCTTCGATGCTCCTGCGCATGCATGAAGTCAGTGACGTCAGCATTCGCGACCTGCGCGACCTGATGGGTGATCGCCGGGAAAAATTCCGCATCAGCCCGGATCATTTCAAGCCGAAGGATGCCCCGGAAACCCAGTCCTGAGACGAATCACTTACCAAAACGGGAAACGCCGCAGCGGACCGACGTCCACTGCGGCGTTTTCCATTGCAATCGCCAGTCTATTTAAACGACGGTCAGCACGACGTCGATGTTGCCGCGTGTCGCATTCGAATACGGACAGACTTCATGCGCCTCATGCACCAGCGCTTGTGCTTTTGCATGATCCATACCCGGAATGCTGATGGTCAGGCCGACATCGACGCTAAAGCCCTTGGCGCCACCGGCGCGCGGTCCGAAATGCACGTCTGCGTTGATTGAGGTCTCGGCAGGCAGGGTCACTTTCTGCGTGCCGGCGACAAATTTCATTGCACCCAGGAAGCATGCCGAGTAGCCAGCCGCAAACAGTTGCTCCGGATTGGTGCCGTTGCCGTTTCCGCCCATTTCCTTTGGCGGGTTCAGGCGAACCTCGAGCTTGCCGTCGTCGGATCTTGCCGAACCGTCGCGACCACCGGTTGCAGTTGCGTGCGCCGTGTAAATGATTTTATCAAGTGCCATGAAAATTCCTTCGAAGTTGACGTGATGAAAAGGCCGGCGCAGTCCATGTTGGACCTGCGTCGCTTTGGGTGCCCGACTGAAAACGATGTGCAGGGCAGCGTACAGCAAATACGCAAGCACTGCCTTTTCGTCACCGCGACCTCCAGACCTGGGATGTGTTTCGCGCGGCATCCTGGTGTTTTGAGGCACTTTGCTGCCTTGCATTTTCAATCGCATACGATCTGACTGTACACATGGCGATCATGACCGGCATCCGCGCGGCATTCGGCGCTGGCCAACGCGCATTGCCGATTGCGATTACCATGCTGCCTTGCCAATGCGCCGCTGTTGCGCCGGTTGACACCGTGCGAATCGTACGCATCGTACGCGCGTCGGTGTGCCAAAAAATTCCTTTTCAATTCACCTGAAAGACCAATCAAATGACCTTATCCGCTTCCAGCCTGAACGATGCTGCCACCCAGGCTACGCAAAGCGACCTGTTCGCACCGATGCAGCTTGGTCCCCTGACACTGGCCAACCGCATCGTCATGGCGCCACTCACGCGCAGCCGTGCCGGCGCAGCAGATGTGCCGAGCGAAATGGCGATCGAGTATTACGTCCAGCGCGCCAGTGCCGGCCTGATCATTGCCGAAGCCACCCAGGTTTCAGCGCAGGGCAAGGGCTATGTTTTTACGCCCGGCATTTACAGCGCAGACCAGGTACAGGCCTGGAAGAAAATCACCGACGGCGTTCATGCCGCCGGTGGCAGGATCTTCCTGCAGCTCTGGCATGTCGGACGCATTTCCCATCCGTCGCTGCAGCCGGACGGCGCCTTGCCGGTTGCACCGTCGGCAATCACGCCGGCAGGCCAGGCTTATACCGAGGATGGTTTCGTGCCGCTGGTCACGCCACGCGCGCTGGCGACGAGCGAAATGCCGGAAATCGTCCAGCAGTACCGCAGCGGCGCTGAAAATGCCCTGGCAGCCGGTTTCGACGGTGTCGAAATTCATGCGGCCAACGGCTATCTTCTCGACCAGTTCCTGCGTGACAAGACCAACCAGCGCACCGACGCCTATGGCGGCTCCATCGAAAACCGCGCGCGCCTGTTGTTGGAAGTGACGGCCGCCGTTGTCAAGGTCTGGGGTGGTGACCGGGTCGGCATCCGGCTGTCGCCGCTCAGTACCTTCGGCGACATTGCCGACAGCGATCCGCAGGCACTGTTTTCCTATGTCGTCGAGCAGATCAACGCCTACAAGCTGGTGTACCTGCATCTCATTGAAGGCGACACAGGTGGCTCGCGGGAACTGCCGGGCGGTTTTGATCCGCAGATTCTGCGCCGGCTCTTCAAGGGCGCCTACATGGCCAACAATGGCTACGATCGGCAGATGGCGCTCGATGCACGCACCAAGGGCAGCGCCGACATGATCGCTTTCGGCCGACCTTACATCGCCAATCCCGACCTGGTCGAACGCCTGCGCATCGCAGCGCCGCTCAACCAGCCGGACCCGGCCACGATGTACGGTGGCGGTGCCAAGGGTTATGTCGATTATCCGGCGCTGAACTGTGTTTGACAGGCCAGACGCCTGATTCGAGACGACGCGCCGGCGGCGGTTGCGGCCTTGCGGCGCGACCGTGCAATCTCATTCCGCAATGCCCAGCATGTTCTCGATCGTGATTTCCACCAGGGCGATCAGGTTCTGTCGCAATGCTGCGCCGTCGAGGGTATTGTCACGCAATTGCCCGCCAGGGCTTCCCTTGAGCGCGTTGTCCTGGAAGACCTCGGCACGCCAGTCGACCTGCACACCTGGCGTGTATTCGAGTCGGTAGGAATAACGTTCGCCACCGATCTTGCGGGTGTAGATATCTTCAAGCGTTTCGCGCTGCGTCATGGGTAATCCTTTACGTAGACAGGAGCCGGTGGGTGTCACGGTCGCGGCGGACCGGATCGCTTCCGTTCCTGTCTGCAGTGGATTGGCCGCAGCGCCGATCTCCGGGCGCTCGACGATACCATACGTGCAAATCAGCTTTTCGGCTTGAACTGCGTCGGGCTGATCCTGTGCTTGCCGCGTCGGTCCCCCATTAGGTCCCGGAGTTCCCGAATGCCCAGTTCGCTGACCTCGTGCATGCGCACCAGCAAAGAAGCGCCAACTGGCAGGCGTCGATGTCGTATCTTGCTGATCACAGGCGGCGCCACTTCCAGCTTGCGCGACAGCGCAGCATCATTCTTTAGTTGAAGCTTCTCGATCAAGGTGTCGAGAAGCTTGTTCGGATCGTAGTTGACGGTGTCGTTCAAATCAGTTTTTTGTAGGGCCATCATGGACTTTCATCGTGGTTTCGTTAAATCAAGTATTGCTGATTCCCAGAAATAACGTCTGCGCTAGATCATAAGAACTGAGTGCTTACCAACGCATTCTGTCAACAGCGCGCGGTTCACTTCTACGCTGGAAGAATTGCTCTCAATACAGATAAACATGCATCGTTGTCGACCGCTGTTGTTGCAGCGAGTTCTAGACACGGCCGGCTTTTTTATTGCCATGCGCCGCACCTGAAACCGGCTTCGTTCCGGCACTGCAGCCGCCAGCGCAAGCCTGGCCCGAACGATCTGCCGCAAGCAGGCAAGCCGCTGCACGTTCATGTTCATCCTCAAGATGCCCCAGGTTCGCTTTTCTTAATCTATCGGCTTGTCTGCCTGACGGCTTTCGAACGGCCGCAGGCAGCCGGCGCATCCGCATGCGCAATCTGCCAACTGCCTTCAATACCAACCACGCAACCGGAGTAACCGATGCCGCCTACCATTGCTCATGTGCCTGTAGTGCCAGTAAACCCGCCTGCGCAAAACGCCGCGCCGGCTGCGGGCAGGATCGACGCGGCGCCTGCCGCCGCGCCAGGCAGCCTGCGCTCGCCCGGGCGCGCGCAAACGGCAGGCGGGGGCGCGCTCGGGCCGTTGGCGAGCGCCTCCGCGCGCCAGGCACAGGCCCGAAAGCCGGGTGGTGGCAGCGCCGCCACGGGCGTTGCCGCAACTGCGGCGCAGACCGTGCCAGAGGCGGTCGGTGCATGGGTCGCGGCAGCGCCGCCAGGCGAGATCAACCAGCGCCGTACGATTGCCCGCCTGATCGAGCGCGCTGCCGCCGACAGGTCGTCCGAGCTGCGTATTGCTGGTATGCAGATAACCTCGCTGCCGGATTGCATCAGCCGGCTACCGCTGAAGAATCTGACGATCGTCGATTGCGGCCTGGCCGAATTGCCGGAGCTGCCGGCACGACTCGATTCGCTCACCGTCGGCCGCAATCGCCTGCAGCAGTTGCCGCACCTGCCGGCCATGCTGCGTCACCTCGATGCAAGCGGAAATGCCTTGACGGACGTGCCGCCGCTACCGGCCAATATCGTCAGCCTGAACCTGCGTGGCAACCGGCTGCCCGCAATCCGATCATTGCCACCGAAGGCTTCCCAGGTCGACGTCTCGGACAATCGTTTGACGGCATTGCCGGCGCTGCCGTCGACCCTGACGCATCTGAACGCGTCGATGAATCCGCTGCCGGCACTCGGTACGCTGCCGGCTTGCCTGACAAACCTCCAGGCATCCCATGCGCTGCTCAAGCAGCTGCCGGCCTTGCCCAAAAAACTGGAAAAGCTGCTCGTGCAAGACAATCGCTTGCAGACCTTGCCAGCGTTGCCCGCAACGTTGACCCACCTGAACGCGTCGGAGAACTGCCTGCCAACCGTGCCGCCCCTGCCAGAGGCACTGTTGCACTTGATTTTGCATGCCAATCAACTGGTGCAACTGCCGCGCCTGCCCCGGATGCTGGCCAAGCTCGACCTCAGTCGCAATCGTCTGGTTGCGATGCCGGAGGAAGTCGCGCAGCTGCCGGATCTGGTCAACATTAACATTGCCGAAAATCGCCTTTCGCCCGAGGCGCTTGAGGCGGCCCTGCAGGCACTGCATCGCCATGGCAAGAACATGACCCATGTGACCTTCCGCCAGGCGCCGCATGGACGAGAAGCACGCGAGGCCGTGCCGGCGGCGGCCAGCCGCGCCGAGGAAATCGCCGGATGGGACTTGCTCGATGATGCAGCCACCGCCAGCGATGCAGCGCCGCATGCGGAACAATGGGAGGTCGTTACCGCAGGCAGTGGCCACACTTCCTGAAATTCCTCAACGCCGCGATTCATGCAATTGATGGTGCGCTTGCGTGCTGCGCAGGAGGGTGCTGCTGCAAGGATTTCCCGGTTTCGCGCAGCCAGCGCTGCAATCGGTAAAATCAGGGTTTTGCCTGCGGTCGAAGGCGTCGCATCGCGGCGCCTCGCACCATGCGGCAAAGTAACTACCAACAGGAGCAAGATGACATGACCGACCCCGACGACGACGCACTGACAGAAGAAAATGGACTGGTGCAGTCGCCCCGATTGTGGCGTGGCGATGGCTGGACCGCCCGCGTCATCAAGAATGACGACGACGAAGGTTGGGCGGTGGCCATGATCAAGAATGGCGAGCCCGAACCGGCACTGATCGGGCCATGGACCATGGGGCGGGACAAGAAGAATCCGAAGCCGCTTGATGGCCCGGCGTTTTCGACGCTGGTCAAGACCGCTTCGGAATTCGTGCGTCGCCATGAACAGCAGCTCCATGCAACGCTGCACCGGCGCGTCGACATCACGGTCGACGGCAAGCCAATCGTGGTGACGCTTGACATCACGCCAGACGAAGACGATCCCTATGCAATGCTGGCCGCAAGGAATGGCGATGGCGTGCAACTGGCAGAAGTGAAGGTTGCACCGTCTTTCAAGCTGAACTCGACTGTTGCCTACGCCTGGGTCGAAGCCGGCTTTCCGCGACGTCCCTGAACGCTTAGTCACATAAAAACGGAAGAACCTTCTTTCGTTAAAATGTTTAGTCGAGATAATTGCTCTAATCTCGATTAGTATAACAAAAACGTCATAAATATGCTTTTGTATATACGTCGCAATCTTGACGATAATATGATTCGACCGGATACTGCGTGATCGCAGCGCAGATGCGCTGCCCGGAATTGATCAGGCATCGGAGACAACATGGCAAGCGGACGGCGCGAATTCACCTGGCAGGCATGCGATGCACTGGCTGCGGCGGGCCGCAAGCCATCGATTGCCAGCGTGCGGGAATGGACCCTGGCAAACCATGGCCGCAAGCAGGGGTCCGACACCGACACGCAGGCAGACATCAATGCCTGGTACGTCCTGCTGCTGGCATTGAAGCAGGAAAAGCAGACGGTTGCGGGGTTGCCCGATGACGTCGCGGCATTGGCGCGCGGCCTGTGGATCAAGGCGAACGAAGCGGCAAGCGACGCGCTGCAGGCCCATCGTGCGCAAGCCGATGCCGAGATTGCCGCAGCGGCGCAACAGTGTGCATTGGCCGAAGCAGCCACCGCCGGCGAACGCGCGCATGCCGCGGCGCTCGGTCACGAACTCGACATCGCCCGTGAATCGATCCGGCGTCTGGAGGAATCGCTGTCCGAGATCCGCGCCACCGTGCAGGCGACCGAGGTGCGTCACGCCGGCCAGCTGCAGCTACGCAACGACCAACTCGGCGCCTCGGGCCGCGAAATCGCCAGGAAGGATGCCGAACACGCAGCGCGGGTGGCCGAGCTCGACGGGCTGCGTCGCCATGCGCTGTTGCAGATCGACGCGGCGCGCACCGAAGCCCGGGCCAACAGGGATGAATACGAGCGCAGTTTACTGGCACACCAGCAGGCGCAGATGCAGCTGCGGCAAGCCAATGGCAAGGCGCAGAAGGAACTGGCCGGTGCGGCAGGACGTCTGTCGGCCATCGAAGAGGCGCTATCGGCAGCCCGCCAGCAAAACGCTGCGCTGGAAGTCGCCCTGGCGCAGGAACGCGTGGCAGCAGCGGGCAGCGCCGGCGCCCCCGTGAGGCGACCGGGTAGTGCAAGGCTCCAGCGCGAATCGGGCTTCAAGCGGCGCCGGCCTTAGTCGATACCGTTTCGGCGCGGGTTGCCGCAATAGCAATGACGATGACGATGACGAATTTTGGTTTACATAATATAAATTATAAACTTTTTTAGCCGGTCCTCTCAGCCACGCTATCACTGCCAACAAGCAGCACGCATCGGGTTCGGCCAGCCCATGATCAGGAACACGAAAGCCCGTGTAACTACTGCGTGGTCATGAAAGACCTTTGCCAGCATGACGCCCGAGCGATAGGCGCCAGCGATCGCCCTGTCTTTCGATGTAGTGCGCAAATGCATAACGCCAGGGCATGGCGACAATCACGAGGACGACGAACGAACAGGCAAAGAGATTGGGCTTGATCGCGTCGTCGACATGGCCTGCCCACCATTGCGGCAGTGCGACGATCGCCAGCCAGAGCGTCTTCCAGAGCAGCTCCCACAACAGTATCGGCAGCAACTGGAGCGGATAGCGCAGCCCGAGCAGGCAGAGCAGCGAAAAGGCCGTCAGCATGCAGGCGACGATGCCTTCGAAGAATTCCCATTTCTCATGGTGAAACAGATTCGGTCAGACATTGATGCCGAGCCCCACGGCGATGAACAGATACAGCGCCCGCAGCATGTAGAGGCGAACCAGCGAAACTTCGTTCATCTTCCCTACTCCCAGTTGTCGGATAGTCCGGTCGCCGTATGCGCGATGAAAATTCCGCCTGCGCTGCCGGCAGCGGTCAATGCGGCTCCGGCGTCACCTTCATCGCCGCCGCAAAGTGCGACAGCGCGTCGATATCGGCATCCGACAGGCCTTGCGCCGCACTGGCCATGCTGCCGTCGATATCCATGCGCGTGCCGTCGCGCAAGCCCTTGAGCTGTGCCTTCAGGTAGTCGACATGCTGCCCGGCCAGGCGCGGCACCTGCTTCTGGCCACGCAGGTCCGGCGTGTGGCAGGACTGGCAATGGCTGGCGTCGGCAATGCGCTGGCCTGCTGCGATCTTCGCTGCGTCGAGGCCGGTTGCGCCCGACGGGCCGGGCAGCGATGCGAAGTAGGCGCCCAGGTCGCGCATGTCGGCGTCGCTCATGCCTTCGGCCAGCGCATTCATCGGTGCAAAGATGCGCTGGTCGCCACGGAACTGGATTAGCTGGTAGACGATGAACAGCGACGGCTGGCCGGCAAGCGAAGGAAAGCTGCCGACGCTCGACAAGCCGTTTGCGCCATGACAGGCGATGCAGGCCTGCGCCTTCACCTTGCCGGCGGCAATGTCGGCTGCGTGGCCAGTACATGCGAACGCAGTCAGCGTGGCAAGGAGAAGTGGTTTGAACATGGTCGCTCGAAGTGATCGGGTCAGGATGGCGTCAACCGGGCCGCCCGCGCTTATTTGCGCGGATAACTGACGCGAAACACCGCGCCGGCCACATCGTCGGACACCAGCAGCGCGCCGTCGGGCATGACCTGCACGTCGGCCGGCCGGCCCCAGAAATTTTCGCCATCGATGAAACCGGTCATGAACGGCTCTTTCGACACCGGCTTGCCATTCTTGTCGAGCGTCACGCGGCTGACCAGGTAACCGGTTTTCGTGGTGCGGTTCCAGGAGCCGTGTTCGGCGATGAAAATGCTGTTCTTGTATTCGGCCGGGAACATGCTGCCGGTATAGAACCGCATGCCGAGCGCTGCGATGTGCGGCCCGAGCAACATGTCCGGTGCATCGAATTCGTCGCAGGTGCGGCCACGGCCGAAGTCGGGGTCGAGCAGGTTGCCCTGGTGGCAGAACGGATAGCCAAAGTTCATGCCTTTTTTGGTGATGTGGTTCAGGGTATCGTTGGGCAATTCGTCATTGACCCAGTCGCGCGCATTGTTGGTGAACCAGAGTTCTTTCGTCACCGGATGGAAATCCATGCCGACGCTGTTGCGAACGCCCATTGCAACGGTGCGAATCGTCTTGGTCGCCAGGTCGAGCTGGACGATCTGCGCATGGGTATAGGGCGGCACCACGATGTTGGCCGGTGTGCCGATCTGGAAATAGAGTTTTCCATCGGGGCCGAAGGTCATGAACTTCCAGCCATGCGCTTCGTCTTTTGGCAGCGCATCGAACACCACGACCGGTGCCGGCGGATGATCGAGCTGATCTTCGATGTTGTCATAGCGCAGAATGCGCGAGAGTTCGGCGACATACAGCGCGCCATCCTTGAAGGCGACGCCGTTCGGGCGATGCAGTCCCTTTGCCAACACGTGGGTCTCGCGCTTGCCGCCACGATCGACCACCGCATAGACGGTGCCGGGAAAGCGGGTGCCGATGAAGACGGTGCCCTTGCTGCCGATCGTCATGGAGCGGGCATTGGGCAGGCCGCTGGCCCAGAGCTCGACCTTGAAGCCGGCCGGCACCTTCAGTTTTGCGGTCGGGATTTCTTCGGCCGGCAATGCGATCAGGCCGGGCGGATGCGGCACCAGCTTCGAATTTGCCTGCTCGGCCGTGCGGCCCTGGGCCCAGGTCGGCGGTACCCCTGTAGCCGGCGGCGTCTGCTGCGCATGGGCGCAGACGGCGGCAAGGCCAAGCGCTGCGCAGGCAAATGCGCGGGATAGAGTCGGTGCAATCGGTTTCATGGTTTTGTTTTTTTCTGATACAGGTGGATCGAGCGACTTGCCCGGAACGCGTCCCCTCGTCGGGCGCCTTTTTCATTCTAACCGACAATATTGTAAGCGCAACAAACCATCAGGCACCAGGCTTCGTCCCGAACTGTTCTACGCATGAACGGGAACCTGCAGGCAATCCGGGAAACGCTCCCATGCATCTGCCTGTATTAACGAGTTGCAATAAAAGCCATTGCCTTCGACAATACCCCCCGCCTAGCCGTAACGTGTCAATGCGGCCCCTTTCGTTTGCTTTCGGGTAGGTCCTGATGAAACATGCCTGGCTTTTGCACGTTCGCGCCGATCTGGTGGGCGGTGCCGTCTCGGCTGCAGTGGCCATACCGCTCGCACTGGGTTACGGCATGTTCGCCTTCGTTGCCCTGGGCGGTGAATATTTTTCGCAGGGTGTCGTGGCTGGCCTGCTCAGTGCAACGGTTGCCGGTTTTGCGGCAACGCTGTTGAATGACAGGAGCCGGGCGATCTATGCGCCGCGCGTGGTGACGACGTTTTTCATCGGTGCGCTGTTGCGCGGCATGGTCAATTCGAAGGCAGGAATTTTCCGCAGCGGCGATGTCGAGTTGATGGTGACCCTGCTGCTGCTGACCATCCTGCTGGCCGGCGCCTTTCAGCTGCTGTTCGGCTGGCTGCGGCTGGGCAGCCTGCTCAAGCACACGCCTTATCCGGTGCTGGCCGGTTTCCAGAATGCGGCTGCAATGCTGCTGTTCCTGGTCCAGATCGGCAATGTGCTGGGATTTGCCCGGCCGGTACCGATCATGAACATCCTCGCGGCAGTACCGACCACCAAGCCGGCCTGCCTGCTGGTGGGCGCCGTCACCTTCGCCGTCAT
>JANXSS010000176.1 GCA_025356535.1 Herminiimonas sp. | reverse complement strand
GGCGGCGTCTGCGCCTTCATCGACGCCGAACATGCGCTCGACGTCGGTTACGCGCAAAAGCTCGGCATCAACCTGTCGGAGCTGCTCATTTCCCAGCCCGACACCGGCGAGCAGGCGCTCGAGATCACCGACGCGCTGGTGCGCTCGGGTGGCGTCGACCTGATCGTCATCGACTCGGTGGCCGCGCTCACGCCGCGCGCCGAGATCGAAGGCGACATGGGTGACTCGCTGCCGGGCCTGCAGGCGCGCCTGATGTCGCAGGCACTGCGCAAGCTGACCGGTTCGATCAACCGCACCAACACGCTGGTCATCTTCATCAACCAGATCCGCATGAAGATCGGCGTCATGTTCGGCAACCCCGAGACCACCACCGGCGGCAATGCCCTGAAGTTCTATGCCTCGGTTCGGCTCGACATCCGCCGTACCGGCTCGATCAAGTCGGGCGACGAAGTCATCGGCAACGAAACCAAGGTCAAGGTCGTCAAGAACAAGATCGCGCCGCCATTCAAGGAAGCCCATTTCGATATCCTGTATGGCGAAGGCACGTCGCGCGAAGGTGAAATCCTGGACCTGGGTTCGGAAGCCAAGATCGTCGAAAAATCCGGCGCCTGGTACAGCTACAACGGTGAGCGCATCGGCCAGGGCAAGGACAATGCCCGCAACTTCCTGAAGGAGCGGCCGGAACTGGCGCGCGAGATCGAGAACAAGGTGCGGGCCTCCCTGGGCGTGCCGGAACTCGGCGCCGTCAAGGGTGCCGAAGCAGCGGCAAAGAAAGCCGCCGGCAAGGATGCACCGGCCAAGGACGCCGCCGTCAAGGAAGTCAAGGATGTGCGCGAGCCGAGTCCGGCCAAGGTGACCGAGTAACCTGCGTCGGGCCGGCTTGAATCGAGCCGGCCCGAACCTGGCTCGGCTTCAGCCCCATGGCACGTCCCGTCATCAGTCTCAAGGCCCGCGCGCTGCGCTATCTGTCGGCGCGCGAGCACAGTCGCAGCGAGCTTGCCCGCAAGCTCGCCCGGCATGCGCAGGAAGACGACGATGTCGAGCAATTGCTCGACTGGCTCGAAGCGGCGAAATTTCTGTCGCAGGCGCGCTTTTGCGAGTCGCTCGTCAATCGTCGCGCCAAGCGCTTCGGCAACAGCCGCATCCTTGCCGAACTGCAGAGCCACGGCGTCGGCAGTGCGGCGTTAGCCGAAGTCAGGACCGATCTGGTTGCCGGCGAAACCGCCCGTGCCGTCGAAGTCTGGCAGCGCAAGTTCGGCAGCGCCGGCCTCGATGCAGCAGCGCGGGCGAAGCAGATGCGCTTTTTGATGCAACGCGGATTTTCGCACCAGGCGATACGCGTTGCGATGGCTTCCGCGCCGGCCGACGACGACGTTTTTCCAGATGATCTGACCAATGACGCATGAATGACGCATGAATGACGCCAGCCCGCCGCTGGCGTTTTTTTTGCGTGCTGCTGCGTGCATGTCGGTTTCATCAATGCAATCGTGAGGTTGCGATCGTTCGATATGCTTTAAGTCAACTCTTTGCAGTGGTCGGCTGTGCTACACTTTTCAATTATTCGCAGTCTCGCACCGATTGCCGACGCGCCCGAAACGGCGCCCGGCGCTGCCTGGCGCAAGTCACCGTCAGGTTTGTCCCTTTAGCTTCAGATTGCCTTTATGCCGTTGTCCGCACCCAGCCCCCGCCGCGCCCTGAAACACACCCGCACCATTCGCATCGAAGGCTTTGCAAGGGAAGACGGCTTGTGGGATATCGATGCGCAGATCACCGACATCAAGGCCATGGACGTGCCGATCGCCTCCGGCGTGCGCGCTGCCGGCACGCCCCTGCATGACCTGTGGTTGCGCCTGACCATCGACGCACGCCTGACCATCGTCGCCGTCGATGCGGCGTCCGACGCCGTGCCGTATCCCGGCCAGTGCGACACCATCGCGCCGGCCTATCAGCGCCTGGTCGGGCTGAATCTGATGCACCGCTTTCGCGCCGACGTCAAGGCGCGCCTAGGCGGCACCGCCGGCTGCACGCACCTGACCGAAATGGCGCAGGTACTGCCCACGGCTGCGATGCAGGCACTGGCTGGCGTAGTCTTCGGCGAGCGTGGAACCGGTGCAGGCGACGCCAACGCCGAAAAACCGATCCAGCTCGACCGCTGCCATGCCCTGCGCACCGACGGCGCAGCGGTGGCGCGTTACTATCCGCGCTGGTACGTGGCCCCCGTGGAGAGCGCAACGCCAGAAGCAGCAAGCAAATGACGTCCAGTGAGGCGCGTCGATGGCCGGCCCGGCAGGCAATTCGGGTCCAGGTGCAACATGCGGCGCATTCTTGAATTTTTTCGAATCAGTATCTGAAGGGAACCTGCATGAAGATCCATGAATACCAGGGCAAGGAAATCCTCCGTAAATTCGGCGTCACCGTACCGCGCGGCATAGCCTGCGACTCCGTCGACGAAGCCGTCGCCGCAGCCGAAAAGCTCGGTGGTCCGGTCTGGGTCGTCAAGGCGCAGATCCATGCAGGCGGTCGCGGCAAGGGCGGCGGCGTCAAGGTGGCGAAGTCGATCGACCAGGTCCGTCAGTACGCCGGCGAAATCATGGGCATGCAGCTGATAACGCATCAGACCGGCGCCACCGGCCAGAAGGTACGTCACCTGCTGATCGCGGAAGGCGCAGATATCAAGAAGGAGCTCTACGTCAGCATGGTCACCGATCGCGTCAGCCAGCGGGTGGTGCTGATGGCGTCGAGCGAAGGCGGCATGGATATCGAGGAAGTCGCTGAAAAGCATCCCGAGCTGATCCACCAGATCGCCATCGATCCGGCCGTCGGCCTGACGGACGCGGAAGCCTCTGCCATCGCCACCAAGATCGGCGTGCCGCAAGAGTCGCTGGCCGACGCCTGCGCGCAACTGCAGGGTCTGTACGAAGCCTATTGGGAAACCGACGCCTCGCTGGCCGAGATCAATCCGCTGATCCTGACCGGTGACGGGCGCGTGATCGCCCTCGACGCAAAATTCAACTTCGACGCCAATGCGCTGTACCGGCATCCCGAAATCGTCGCTTACCGCGACCTGGATGAAGAAGATCCGGCCGAAGTGGAAGCATCCAGGTTCGACCTGGCCTATATTTCGCTCGACGGCAATATCGGCTGCCTGGTCAACGGCGCCGGCCTGGCAATGGCGACCATGGACACCATCAAGCTGTTCGGCGGCGAGCCGGCAAACTTCCTCGACGTCGGCGGCGGCGCCACGGCGGAAAAAGTCACCGAAGCCTTCAAGATCATGCTGAAAAATCCTGGCCTGAAGGCAATCCTGGTCAACATCTTCGGCGGCATCATGAAATGCGACGTCATCGCCGAAGGTGTCATCGTTGCCTCGAAGGCGGTATCGCTGAAGGTGCCGCTGGTGGTGCGCATGAAGGGCACCAACGAAGATATCGGCAAGAAGATGCTGGCCGATTCCGGCCTGCCGATCATCGCCGCCGACACCATGGGAGACGCGGCGCGACAGGTGGTGGCGGCGGCCAACGGCAAGTAGGCCGTACCTCGCCCCGCCGGCAGCCGCCGGCATGCAGACAACCGCCAGCCGCCAACAGGCAAGGCAATACTTCGAAAAGCGTCGCAACGAAGCGCAGGTCATGCAGGCCACCGGCCTGAAACAGCATGCACCGCGCATCGTAAGACGACAACCAAGCGCACAAGGAACAGCAATGTCGATACTGATCAACAAGGATACCAAGGTCGTTACCCAGGGCATCACGGGCAAGACCGGTCAATTCCATACCCGCATGTGCCGCGAATACGCGAACGGCAAGAACTGCTTCGTCGCCGGCGTCAATCCGAAAAAAGCCGGTGAGGATTTCGAAGGCGTGCCGATTTTCGCAACCGTGGCAGAAGCCAAGGCAAAGACCGGTGTCAACGTCTCGGTGATCTACGTGCCGCCGGCCGGCGCTGCCGCGGCGATCTGGGAAGCGGTCGAGGCCGAACTCGATCTGGCGATCTGCATCACCGAAGGCATTCCGGTGCGCGACATGATGGCCTTGAAGGACCGCATGGCAAAGTCGGGCAGCAAGACACTGCTGCTCGGCCCGAACTGCCCCGGCCTGATCACGCCCGACGAAATCAAGATCGGCATCATGCCCGGACACATCCACAAGCAGGGCCGCATCGGCGTGGTTTCGCGCTCCGGCACGCTGACCTATGAAGCGGTCGGCCAGCTGACCGCACTCGGCCTGGGCCAGTCGTCGGCAGTGGGCATCGGCGGCGATCCGATCAATGGCTTGAAGCACATCGACATCATGAAGCTGTTCAACGACGATCCGGATACGGATGCCGTCATCATGATCGGCGAGATCGGCGGCCCCGACGAGGCCAATGCGGCCTACTGGATCCGCGACAACATGAAAAAACCGGTGGTCGGCTTCATCGCCGGCGTCACCGCGCCACCAGGCAAGCGCATGGGCCATGCCGGTGCGCTGATTTCAGGCGGCGCCGACACGGCGCAGGCCAAGCTGGAAATCATGGAAGCCTGCGGCATCACGGTTACCAAGAACCCGTCGGAAATGGCGCGCCTGTTGAAGGCGATGTTGTAACCGCAGGCGGGCGCGGCCCGCCTGCCTTCCCGGATATTCGTATGGCCCAGCATGTCGAGCTTCATTACTGCGCATTGACCGACAAGGGCATGGTGCGCGTGCAGAATGAAGACGCGTTGACGGTCCTGCCGGACATCGGCGTGGCGATCCTTGCCGACGGCATGGGTGGCTACCGCGCCGGCGAGGTTGCCAGCCGGATTGCGGTCGATGTCTGCACCGAGGTGCTGCAGCAGGGCCTGCAGGCTTTTGACTGGGACAACGGTACCGAGCGGGCCAGCGGGCGCGGGGAACGCCTCGCACATCTGGTGACCGATGCGGTGCAGCGTGCCAACGGCGCCATCTTCGACACCGCCCTCGCGCAACCGGAACGCGCCGGCATGGGCACCACCCTGGTGGTCACGCTGCTGCATCATGACAAGCTGATCGTAGCGCACGTCGGCGACTCGCGCGCCTACCGGATGCGCGATGGCAGGCTGGAACAAATCACCCGCGACCATTCGCAGGTGCAGGACCAGGTCGATGCAGGCCTGCTGTCGCCGCAGCAGGCGCGTTTCGCCGCCAACCGCAACCTGGTCACCCGCGCCCTGGGGATCGAACGCACGGTCGAGGTCGAACTCAACCAGTTCGCAACGAAACCCGCCGATATCTACCTGCTTTGTTCGGACGGCCTGTCCGACATGGTCGACGACAGCGAAATCGGCGATGTTCTGAACGCCTTCGGCAGCACGCTCGACCGCGCCGGCAGCGGCCTGGTTGCGCGCGCCAATGCCCTGGGGGGCCTGGACAACATCTCGGTGATCCTGCTGCGCATCGATGCTCTCATTGCAGAAAACCCGGGACTGCTCGGGCGCATGCTCGACTGGGTGCGCTGAAGGCTGGATATTTTCGTCGTGAAGTTATGTTTTATGCACGGTATTACCGGTTTCCCGGCAGCCCTGGCGGCGGCGAAACCCAAACACTGACCATATTTGACAATCGCGTCAAAAAAATGCGTTGTGGAAACATTAATTCACGATGTTTATGACAAGAAACGTCACTAATTTTCTTAATTTGAGTTGATTTCACGTTGGCACGGTCCCTGCATTATGTTCCCTTGCAGCAAGTGAACTTCACCCACACTAAGAGGATTACCATGAAATCACCACGACACATCACAACCCAGGTCCAAAAGGGTTTTACATTAATCGAGCTGATGATCGTCGTTGCGATCATTGGTATCCTGGCTGCCGTTGCATTGCCTGCTTACCAGGACTACACGACCAAAGCCAAGGTACAGGAAGGCGTAAGCCTGGCCAGTCCTGCAATGACGGCTGTCGGCGTTTCCTGCAGCGACGGCACCCTGGTCAGCGCAACCAACTCGACACTGGGCTTGCAGGCAGCTTCAACCTACGCCGGTAAATATGTAACGTCGGTTACTGCAGCAGGCGATGCTACCGGAGCGATCCCGACAGTTGCCGTTGTGTACAACGCAATCATCACCGACGCACTCGTCAGCGGCAAGACGCTCACCTATACTGGCGCATGCGGTACAGGCGGCCTGACCTGGACGGCCGCAGGCCTTGGCAAGTTCACACCGAAGAACTGATTTTACGGGCTGGCGCTTTTCAGGCGCAGCCCGGCTCGGCATGGCAAGACACCCCGGAAACGGGGTGTTTTTTTTGGGAAAACCAAAAGCGGAACGCCGGTCCGGCGTTGATCCTCAGCGATCGGCCTGCCAGTCGCCCGACTTGCCGCCGTGTTTTTCCAGCACGCGCACGCTATCCATGACCATCCCGCGGTCGACCGCCTTGCACATGTCGTAGATCGTCAGCAGACCGATCTGCACTGCCGTGAGCGCTTCCATCTCCACGCCGGTCTTGCCGAAGGTTTCGACCTGCGCCGTGCAATGGACCGCACAGGCCGCCGTGTCGATTTCGAAGGCGACCGACACCCTGGTCAGCGCCAGCGGATGGCACAGCGGTATCAGGTCGCTGGTGCGCTTCGATCCCATGATGGCGGCAATGCGCGCCACGCCCAGTACATCCCCTTTGGTTGCGGTACCGGCCACGATCAGATCGAGCGTCGCCGGTTTCATGGCGATAGTGCCGACGGCAATGGCGACGCGGTGCGTTTCGGCCTTGGCGCCGACATCGACCATGTGGGCCTGGCCGGCAGCATCGAAGTGCGTCAGGTGATTGGGCAGCGGTGCTGCGCCGGGTGCGGTGTGTGAACTGGTCATCAAGTGTAGAAGGCGGAAATCGAAGCTGCATGTGCAGCCCGGCAGCGGGGATGCGCCGGGCGTCCATCATAGCATCGGGCTAGCGCGGGAGTCGCTGTGCTGGTGCCTGCGTATTGGCGGATAGGATCCGTGTGGGCGGCGCGAGTGTCGACGGTTCTGCGCCGCCGCGCGTCCGCGCTGACACCGGTTGAGCCATTGCGCCGGCGCTCGGCAAACAATAGGGCGATTCGGCATCGCTGCTGAATTGATAACCCGGCGGACAGATAACGTTGCGTACCCGCATGTACCCGGGGTAACCCAACTGCGGCTCGCACGGGCCGTTGGCATCGCGCGGGATGCAATGCAAGAACAGCTTCCAGCTCGAGACCTCGATCGACCGGCTGAATCGAGGAGGCAATGCTTGGCTCGCCCGGTCGCCTGTACCCCAACGCTGGGAAAGGGAAAAGACGGACTTCGGCGAATGGGATTGCAGCATGCCGGCGTAAGCGGCCGCTTCGTCGGGATA
>JANXSS010000129.1 GCA_025356535.1 Herminiimonas sp. | reverse complement strand
ATCGCGCCGCAATTGACGGCGATGAACGGACCCTCGCGCCGGCGCGACTGCCGGTGCACCGACAGTGCCGCCAGCTCCTTGCCGGTGCCGAAGGCGCCCGTGATCAGCACCGATGCATCGGTGCCGGCAACCTTGCGGATCTGTGCAAACAGTTTCTGCATCTGCGCCGTCTTGCCGACCATGCTGCGCTCGGCGTCAACGGTGCTGTCTGCCTTGCCCTGCCTGTGGCCGTGCCGCACGCCCTCGTTGCCTGCAGCGGCGAGCGTGCTTTCATGCAAATGACGCAGGTACGCCATGCCCCAGGCATGCCGCAGCGTGAGCAACAGGTGCTCGCTTTGCACCGGCAGCGTCAGGAAATTGAACAGCATCTCGCCGATACATTCGCGCACCGCCGCCAGCGCCACCAGCTGCGGCGCAATCAGTCCGATCCAGGCAATGCCGCTGGCCTGCATGGCCGGTACGAACGGCTCGAGCCAGGCGACATCCTGCTCGTGCTCCAGCACGACTAAGCCGATGCGACAACCCTGTTCGATTGCCTGCGCCAGCGCCACCGGTTGCAGGCACGCGATGGGCGTGAAGCCATGGTCGGCCAACAGTGCGCGATGCAGGACGCCCTGCGCCCGGCTGCTGTCGGAGCACAACAGGATCACTGTCTGATTTCGCGCATCCGAGGACGGCACATTGAGCATGCGTTGACCTTCCGTTGGCGGTGAATCGTGTAGGTGGCGAGCAGGCGGCTGAAGATCTACAGGCTTGCTGCAGGCAGGCTGTGCAGGCAGGCTGGAAACGCGACCCGAGCTTAACGTCTTTCAGGCGGTGGGACAATCTTGCGGCAGTGCTAAGCAATGCGAACCCCGCGCGTTTTTGCGCCCTGTCAAATGTTTGAAATGCCCTGCAGCGATCGCGGCGCAGCCGGTGCCTGCGGGGGCAACGTCACGGCACAACGCCACAGTCCATGGCCGGACGCCAGATATTTTATTTCGAAAGGCGTGATCGGCGCATCGGTCGCGTAGGCATGTGAAGCGACCGTCCGGCCGGTGAGTTGCGTCAGCGCGGCGGCACATTCATCGATATAGACCGGCCAGTTGCTGCGACATTCAAATGCGCCGCCGAGGGCCACGACGGTTGGAAACACCGCATGGGCAGGCCAGCGCCGCGCCACCTGGCCGATCTTCGGCCACGGGTTCGGATACAGGATGTAGTGACGGGCCAGAGGAACGCCCGCGGCCGCCAGCAGACGCCAGTAATCGACCAGGTCGGCGCGCACCAGCAGCATGTTCGGCGGCGCCGGCTGCGGCCAGTCGGCACCGCGCGCCAGGCGGTCGGCAGACTGATCGACGCCGATGACGAAGTGCGCCGGAAACTGCTGCGCCAGATGATGCGTCGACAGGCCGACGCCGCAACCGGCATCAAGAATCAGAGGCGTGCCGGCATGATCGTGCCAGGAGGCCATGCTGGCGTCGAAAGCGCGCTGGTTGTAGTCGGCAATCGGCTTGCGGAAGATGCTTGCGGCATGGCGGGCGACCAGCGTTGCAAGCTGCACATGCACGGCGGTCTGCGCACTGAAGATTTCGCGGGAGTTGGAATGCATGGCCGGCAGTATAGCGGCGCATGCAACGCAGCCGACGCGCCGGGACGGCGCCCCGCGCGTCGACTGCGACGGTTTCAGTGAAAAACGACCGGCTGGCTCATCACCGCATCATAGTTGCCAAGGAACGCATCGACTTCCTCGATGCTCGGCTCGCTGGCAATCAGGTCGGCAACGTTCTTGCGGAACGCTTCGGCCCAGGAGCCGCCAATGTAGATTTCGCGCTTGCCCGGCTTGTCCATGATTTCATAGCCGCCGAAACGCAATGCTTCCTGGCCGTTGTCGACACCGAATTCGACCACGCTGTACTGCTCACTGTTGTAGATCAGGTTCATTCTTCTTCCTTTTGATGCATTTGGCAGAGTGCCCTTGTAACGCACGTGGCGCCGTCAGCGGGATTTTCAAGACATGGCATGAAATCCGCTCGCCGCGCCTGCCGGTGTCGTCTGCGCCGCGGCCGCTTTCACGCGCGCCCAATACCGTTATCGACCGGTTTTTACAAAGGTTGAGAAGGCAAATTCCAGTTGTCGGTTTAATACTCTCAGCGCGTTATCGAATCCCGCCAGCACCTGCAGGCAGCAAAACAGGGCGCAGTAATCGAGCACTGGTGCCAGCGTCACGCGCTCAAAGCATGGGCTTGCTAGCCATTAAATCAGCGCAATGTTGATTCAAGAAAATTACAAACCGTGGATATGCTGGAATTTTAATCAAATCCCGCATCCGCCATGGTCAGCCCGATTTCAAACAAAAGCGGGCAATTGCCTGTCGCATCAGCGCAGGATACCGAACAGGCGCAACCCGTCTCGCCATCGAACACGCCCGCTGCTGCACGGGTATCCACATCCGACCAGGCAGGCATGCCGAAGCGCCCGGGATCACCTGCCACGGATGGCAACCGTTCGTCCAAGCGCACGCGTAGTGCCGCCGGTACATTGCCTCAGCAATCCATCCAAGGCATGGCATTTGCAGCCATCAACCGGTGGGTGAGAGAGGCGCCAGCGAATGAACGACACCATTACGGGTCTGTGGCCGCCCGGATAAAGGAATGCTGGCTGGACCCGGGCAAAACCAGTCTCGCTTTCGAGGACCTGCAGATTGCCACGCTGCCACCGCTGCCCGCCCATCTGGAAAGTCTGTCATTTGTTCGATGTTCTTACCTCGTTTCGCCACCGGACTTTCGTCGTTGCCTTCAGCTGAAAACGCTGGAATTGAGCGACTGCGAACGACTGGGGAAGATGCCTGACCTGACCTGACCCGGTGCGCACGGCTGGAGGAACTGCGCATTACCGATTGTGGTTACGTCACCGTTCCACCCGACCTGACGCAATGCAGGAATTTAAAGGTTCTTGGCCTAACAAATTGTGGCTTGTTTCATTCAGCGCCTGACCTGACCGAATGCAGGCAACTGGAAGAGCTGAATTTGCGGGGCACCGCCCGACCAGGCGTCGTACCCGACCTGACGCAATGCAAGGGATTAAAAAGACTCAGCTTGAGCCATTGTAGTGACCTCGAGCAAACGCCGGATCTGTCGCAATTCAGGAAACTCGAAATTCTGAAGCTCGATGGCTGCAGGCGTCTGACTGCGGCGCCCGACCTGACACAATGCGGCGAGCTGAAATTGCTCGACATGAGCGATTGTTGGAACCTCCCATCGGCACCTGATCTCACCTGCTGCACAAAACTGGAAGACCTGACGTTGGCCGACTGTCGGAGTCTGACCGTTGCACCCGACCTGACGGGTTGCAAAAAACTGGAACGTCTGGACATGCATGATTGCGCCGAGCTGACCGCTGGACCCGATCTGACCCAATGCGGGGAATTGATAGAACTAAATCTCGAAAATTGCCATGACCTTCAGTCAGTACCCGACCTGAGGCAATGCAGAAAACTCGAAGCGCTTGCTCTGGATAACTGCGACGAACTGACTGCCGCACCCGACCTGACGCAATGCACGGACCTGATAGACCTCAGCATGCGCGACTGTCATGGCTTGCAATCAGCGCCTGATCTTACCCAATGCAAAGAGCTGGAAACTCTCGATTTCTACCATTGCGACCAACTGACCGCGCCACCGGACCTGACGCAATGCAGTGCGTTGAAAGTACTTAACCTGGGAGACTGCTCCAGTCTGGCCCGGCCTCCCGATCTGCGTCAGTGCCCGGATCTGACCGACCTGAACCTCAGTGGCTGCTACGGCATTGTCACGCCGCCGCTTTTTGCCACCCATGAGAATTTGCGTCATGTCTTCATGCACGACACACCGCTGACGAGCCTGCCGACGAACCTGTTGCAATTTCCGCCAGGGTGTCACGTGCGCTTTTCCCTTGGAAGCCTTTCCGAAGCGGTGCGGCGTGCGTTGCAGTTGGCGGTGGAAACCACTCCCGAGGATGCGCTGCCGCGCATGAACTATGACATGGGCAATGCGTCGCCAGCGGCTGCGGCGAAACCACTCGAAATCGAAACAGAATCCTGGTGGGCGGCCAGCGGAACTCTCTGGAAAGACTTTGCTGAAGACCAGTACGCGCAGGATTTCTCGGCATTCCTGGGCAAGATTCGTCAGACTTCCGAATATCGCAACGAGGGCTTGCGTGAAGACGTGGAAGGTCGGGTGCGAGCCCTGTTGCAGCAGCTTGCCGACCCAGGCAACCTGGAATTGCGCAAGCGGTGTTTTGCCCAGGCGCGTGAGGCAGTATCGAGCTGCGAGGACCGCATTGCAATGACGCTGCTGCAACTGGAAACGGCATGCAGCGTTTCCAAAATCACCGCCGCGGTCGCGCAAGGCAACTACGATCAGGATCGGCTTGCCTTGCTCAAGCAGGGCGCAGGCATGTACCACTTGCAGCAACTCGAAGACATTGCCAGAAACAAGGTCGCAACCATGCGTTTCATCGACGAGATCGAGGTGCATCTGGGCTATCTGGTAAAGCTGTCGGGCGAGTTTTCCTTGCCGGTACAGATGAATACGATGCGCTATCCCGCCTGTTCGGACCTGCATGAACCTGACATCGCCGCAGCCAGGGCGCAGTTGCAACGCTGTGTGCTAAACACATCGCCCGATCCGGAGCTGGTGCGGTTTCTGAGCAGCTGGGAGCCGCTGGTCGCGCTGCTGCAGCGGCCGGCGACGGCGTACCTGGCAGTCGGACATGCACAGGCGTTGAAGGACGAAATCAAAGCGGAAAAAGACAACTTGCAGCAAGCATTGGACCAACTTGATCCGAATGCGGAAAACTACGACCGGCAAGCGCAGGGCTTGCTGGCGCAGTACAACGGGATCGAATCGGCTGTGGCGACGCGCAGGCACGGTGATGCGATTGGCAGGTTGATTGCCGAGGCGTTGAATGCTTGACCTGCAGTCTGGTATCGAAGTCAGTCGCCGAATCGCGCACCGGCGCAACCATCACGCGGTCAGTGATGACGTCGATCGCAGGGATTTTGCACGCAAATCTGACAGGCGTACTGGCGCTCAAATCAGCGCAATGTTGATTCAGGAAAATTACAAACCGGGGATATGCTGGAGTTTTGATCAAAGTCCGCATCCACCATGGTCAGTCCGATTTCAAGCCGAAGCGGGCAATTGCCTGTCGAGACAGCACAGGATACCGGACAGGCGCATTCCGCTTCGCCAGCCGCGGCCCCCGCTCCTTCACTGAAATCAGGATCAGAATCCACCGGCATTCCGAAGCCCCCGAGATCACCTGCAACGGATGGCAACCGTTCGCCCAAGCGCACGCGCAATGCCGCCGGTGCACTGCGCCCCCAGCAATCGCTTGCAGGTATCGCGCTTCTGGAAATCGATCAGTGGGTGACGCAAGCGCCACCGGATAAACACGCCGATTATCTGCGTGCGGCAAAACTGATAGAAGACTGCTGGATAGACACGGGAAAAACCTGTCTTGAACTCGATGCTTTACAGATCGCCACGCTGCCACCCCTGCCATCCCACCTGGAAAGTCTGTCCCTGACCGGATGTCGTTTCCTCATTTCGCCACCAGACCTTCGTCGTTGCCATGTGCTCAGAAAACTGGAATTAATTGAATGCCATGAACTGACGGCATCGCCTGACCTGACCCAATGCAAAAAACTGGAGATTCTGAATCTGTCCAGGTGCAGCGAACTGGTCAACGCACCCGACGTGACAAAATGTAATGAGTTGAAAATACTTGATATGAGCGACTGTGAGTTTCTCGAATCAACGCCTGATCTCACTCAATGCAGAAAATTGGAAGTGCTGAATCTCAAGTATAGCGAACGTGTGCCTACATCACCCGACCTGAGGCACTGCAGGGAGCTGAAAATACTTAACATGGAGGGATTTCGAGCCGAGTCAGTGCCGGATCTCACCCAATGCGAAAAACTGGAAGATCTGAATCTGTCTCGATGTGTTGAAATGACCAGTGCTCTTGATTTGACGCACTGCGTAAAGTTAAAAATACTTAATCTCTTCGCCAGCTCCATTGACCTTGAAGAACTTGATCTCACCCAGTGCAAGAAACTGGAAGAGCTGGATTTGACCGAGCGTGAGGATCTTGTCGAGCCGCCCGACCTGAGGCAATGCAAAGCGTTAAGGGTGCTTGAAATGCATATGTGTACGAGCCTTGAATCAGCGCCTGATCTCACGCAATGCAAAAACCTTGAAAAGTTAGATATGACGCATTGCGGTGACGTGATTGAGGCACCCGACTTGACGCAATGTAAAAAGTTAAAAGTAC
>JANXSS010000102.1 GCA_025356535.1 Herminiimonas sp. | reverse complement strand
GGTCACCCGCTCGCCGCTGCTGGGTGAGCATACCGAGGAAGTGCTGGAGCAGCTCGGCTACGACGCCGCCGCCATCGCCATGCTGCGCGCCGAAAAAGTCATCTGACAGCCACGACACCCAACTTCAAGAGGACTTCAATGCAGGCAATCGAAATCACGCAGCCGGGCGGGCCGCAAGTGCTGCAACCATGCGAGCGGCCAATGCCGCAGGCAGGGCCCGGCCAGGTTCTCATCAAGGTGCATGCAGCCGGCGTGAACCGCCCGGACATACTGCAGCGCACCGGTAACTATCCGGTGCCGCCTGGCGCCTCCGACATTCCCGGCCTGGAAGTGGCCGGTGAAATCGTCGGCGGCGAGTTCGGCGCCAGCGGCCTGCAGATCGGCGACATGGTGTGCGCGCTGGTGCAGGGTGGCGGCTATGCGCAGTATTGCGTGGCGCCCGTCGAGCAATGCCTGCCGGTGCCCAAGGGTTTTACCGCAATCGAAGCCGCTTCGCTGCCGGAGACGTTCTTTACGGTGTGGAGCAATGTATTCGACCGGGTGCGCCTGTCCGGCGCCGAGACCCTGCTGGTGCAGGGCGGCAGTTCCGGCATCGGCGTGACCGCCATCCAGCTGGCCACCGCACTGGGCCACCGGGTTTTTGCCACGGCCGGCTCGGATGAAAAATGCCGCGCCTGCGAAGCGCTGGGTGCGGAGCGCGGCATCAATTACAGGACCGAGGATTTCGTCGAGATCGTCAAGGCGGCAACCAACGGCCGCGGTGTCGACGTCATCCTCGACATGGTCGGCGGCGATTACGTGCCGCGCGAGATCCAGGCGCTGGCAGACGATGGCCGGCTGGTGCTCATCGCCCTGCTGGGCGGCGCCAAGGCGCAGGTGAACCTCGGGCAGATACTGCTGCGCCGCCTGACGATCACCGGCTCGACCCTGCGCCCGCGTCCGGTCGCATTCAAGGCGGCAATCGCGGAGCAGTTGCGCGAGAAGGTCTGGCCGCTGCTCGAGGCCGGCCGCATCAAGCCGGTCATCTTCAAGACCTTTGCCCTGGCGGATGCAGCGCAGGCGCATGCCCTGATGGAGACCAGCACGCACGTCGGCAAGATCATGCTGACGGTTTAAATGAATCGGCCGGCCCTGATGCGGCCGGCCCTGATCCGGGGCGGGGCCGTGCAGCCGGTCAGTGCATGTCCTCGAAGCGGATCACGCTGCGCAGATCGATCGGTGTGGTCGGCGCAGCGGCGTTGAGCGAGCGCACGAAACGCGCCAGCGCCTCATCCTTGATGAAGCTGGCTGCCGAGGCGGCGGCCAGGATCTTTGCCGGCGCCTGCGGCCGCGCCACCGCAAATCCCTGCAGGTAGTCGACACCGATCTCGGCCAGCGTCTGCACGGTTGCATTGTCTTCGGCCCACTCGGCAATCGTCTTCATGCCCAGGTTCATTGCCAGGCTGACGATTGCCTCGACGATGGCCACATTTGCCGGATGCGCATTCATGTCGACGATGAAGCTGCCGTCGATCTTGAGGATATCTGCCGGCAGTTCGCGCAGGTAGGAGAACGAGGTGTAGCCGGCGCCGAAGTCGTCGAGCGCCACCTTGACGCCAAAACCGCGCACCCGGTCGATGAAGCGACGCGTGTTGTCGAGGTCGTGCAGGGCAACGCTCTCGGTGATCTCGACGCACAGGCGGCTGGCCGCGCGCAGGTTCTTCGACAGCATGGCGAAGGCATCCTGGATGAAGCGCTCGTCATTCAGGGACGCGCCCGACAGGTTTATGCAGACGAACTGGGTATGGTCGAGCGTTGCATGATGCTCGTCGAGCCAGGCCAGCGTGGTCGACAGCACCCAGCGGTCGATGACGCTGATGCGGCCGCTGTTCTCGGCAGCCGAGATGACGCGCGCGGTCGGTATCAGGCTGCCGTCATGGTCGCGCATGCGCAGCAGCACCTCGAAGTTCAGCGATTCATGCGGCGTCTTCAGCGACATGATCGGCTGCATTTCTACGAACAGGCCTTCCGGCGCGACACCGCCCGACAGACGCTCGACCAGATCGAGTTCGGCTTCGCGTTCGCGAAACGCCGGCGCATCCTTTTCATAGACCACCAGGCTGTCGTGATGGCCGTCCTTGGCAGCGTGGCAGGCGCGGTCGGCGGTGGCCAGTGCATCGCGGATCTGGGTGCCGGCGCTGACGTCGATCAAGCCGATCGAGCCGCGCACCTGGAAGGCCTTGTCGCCGATGACGAATGCGGTGCTGCTGATGTTGTTGATGATGCCGCGGCAGATCCAGGCAGCCAGCGCAATCGGCGTGTCGGGCATGACGATGACGAATTCGTCGCCGCCGACGCGGCCGATGTTCTGGCCGCCGCTGAGCATTGCGCCCACGCGTTCACAGACCTGCTTGAGCACATCGTCGCCGGTCGCATGGCCGTACAGGTCGTTGATCAGCTTGAAGCGGTCGAGGTCGAGATAGGCCAGCGCCAGCGGCTTGCCCTGCTCCAGCAGCACCACGGCTTCTTCCAATGCATGCTCGATGCCGCGCCGATTGAAGACCTTTGTCAGCGGATCGTTGTTTGCCATGAAGCGCAGGTTTTCGGTGGCGCGGATCTGCTCCGTGACGTCCTGCAGCGAGCCTTCGATGCGACCGCGCGCCAGGGTGGCCTTGACCATGAAGGTCTGCTCGTGAACGCTGTCATCGTCGCGCATGCGGCTGATCGCCAGTTCGCCGTTGCCGCCGGCGTGCACCATCTCGTGCAGCCGTTCCCAGGCGCCTGCCTGGAAATACCGGGCCCAGGCGCCGCGTCCGGCCTGCATCACGTCGGTGCCGAGCATCATGCGCAGGGCCGGATTCGCACTGAGGAAGTTGCCACGCGTATCGAGCGTGAACAGGCCAAGCGGCATGGCTTCGAAGGTTTGCTGGAGTTCGGCCTGTGCTTCCAGGCGCTGGCCATGCTCGATTCGCATCTGCTGGGCAATTGCCAGCGCCGCCAGCAGGCTTGAAGAAAGTGCGGCGGTGACGAAGTTGACGGCGGCGCTCAGGCCCCGATAGCCGGCTGCTGCCGAGAGTACTTCATAGAGACTGACGACGAGGGTGATGCCAAGCGAGGCGGCGTACCACATCGCCACCGGCGAGCGGGTCAGCAGCAGGATGCGCACCAGCATGAAGGTGACGATCGCGCTGCCGGCGCCGGTGATGGCCCACAGCACCGGAAGGTAGTACTTGAACGGCAGGATGAACGACAGGGCCAGCAGGGGCAGGCAACAGCGCTGTGCAAAACGGATCAGGCCCGGATAGCCGACCTTGGCCAGGTCGTCGCGAAACAGTGCGCAAAACAGGGTGACCGTCACCATGTAATACAGAGCGGTGGTGGTTTCGCGGATCTGCACGAGCCACTGCGGCGGCAGATCGTGCCCGAGCCACTGCGTATCCCAGCCGGCCGAGAGGGCGCCCATGCGCAGGTTGACGATCAGCCAGGCCGAGAACAGGACATACGTGCTGTTGCGGTTGATGACGGCAGCAATCAGAACGAACAGGGCCAGCACGATCAGGCCGCCATCGAGCAGGCCGGAATTGCGGTGAAATTCCTGTGACGCGGTCTGCAACTGCTGCGCCGGCCATTGCAGTACCGACAGCCGGGCGGGACCGACGAACTGGGCGCGGCAAAGGATCGGACGCCCGAAGGCGTCGGGCGCAAGCGTCAGGGCAAAACCGGACTTGATTTCCTGCAGTGCGCCGCTGGAAACGGCATGATCGGCAGCACCGAGTTGCGCCAGGCTGACACTGTCCCAGCATGCAACCTGGATCAGGTGACGCGACGGCAACTCCAGCATGCTCTCGGCGCCGGTCGCCATGATCTGGGGGACAACCGAAAACCAGACCGGCTCTTCGGAAAGACGTGTGTCGAAACTGCGGGAGAGGTTGGCGACTGGTTTCTTGGCCAGCTTCCGTACATCGTCCAGGGTCGCGTTGCCCTGTGCAAGAACCCGGAAGTCGAGATTGCGCACGTCGGGCGTGCTGTAGCTGGAGTCCCAGGCCAGAAGGGTGAACAACGAGAACAGGGCAAGCAGGACCGGCAACCCATATGCAGACAATGCAAACAGCACCTGGTCGAGCGTGCGGCGCATTACATCCTGAGCACCACCTTGTAGTCCGAAATCGTTTGCCATGTTTCACACGCCCATTGCCAGATACGCCACCAACACTTCAACGCGATTATGCGCCTGCAACCGCTGTTGCAAGCGCGCGAATAATGCAGCGTAGTGGAAACGGTGCCCTGGCCGCGGGAAAGCACGGCGCAAATCCCCTACATGTTCTTAACGGCAACTTTCGTTGGAACTGTAGAGAAAAATTGAACTTTATTTGAGAATTCTTGTCTTTCAACGCTTTTGCGCGGGCCGACGTCGATATCGTCATGTGCGGTTCGAAAGACGAAATCGAACAGCGGATGCTTCGCGGCGCGCCAGCGTGCTTCGGCGGTATCGACATTAAACGACATCACGCGGTGTGGCATGTTGGCTGCGTGTACCAGCGGCACATAGCCCATTCCGGGGAAGACTTCGTCGAACATCAGGCGTTCGTACTGACGATCAATCGGCGCCCGGCCGGCAACGACCATCCATTCGATCCGGTTGCGTTCGCAGTATTGATAGAACGCCTTGAACAGGACGGTCTTGACGACCCGACCGATGCGCGCTTCGGTCACCCCAAGACGGGTTGCTTCCGCCATGTGCTTGCCGGCCATCCATGACGGCAGATCGACCGACTGCTCGAGCGGCAACTGCCGGTGCAGGTTTGTCTGGATGCGCATGGTGCCCAGCGGCGAGCCATCGACCTTCGATTCGGCCAGCAACACCACGACGCCCTGCTGCATGTCGGACGGCTCGGGCATCGTCAGGCTCAACGCCAGGGCCGGCACATGCCGTGCATAGGCCGCATGGCGGATATGCACCGCCTTCAAGAGGTCGGCATTGTTACGCACGATGCGCACGGTAAAGGGCAGCCGTTCACTGCCCATCGGTGCATCCGGTGCGATCCTATCAAGCATTCCATCGCCCGTATCAGTTTCCACGCAGTCGGCAATAGCTTGGTCGAACATGCAAACCCCTTGAAAAAATTCAGACTCGAAGGAGTCGGCTTCCGGGACGGTGGCACCGCCCCGACTGACATATCGCACTGCATCCATTGAACAAATGCGACTCAGAAACTGATTGCTCTGGGTACAGTGTATCTGAAGAAACTTCAAATTCTCAACTTTGTACAAATATATCTTGCTTAAAAAGAAAAATGTTGCTATGAAAAAATATTTCTTAATAGAAATTAAAATCGGAGGTGTCCGGCAGCGCCGTGATGGGCCGCAAAGGTGCCGGGTTTTGCAGCATTCGTCGAAAAATGGCGCAGCCGGCTGAGGTGTATCCGCAACGCCGATTACTCCTGGCCGGAGCAAATTTGCGTCAAAAAAAGACAGCACGTGCGATGCAGTGCCGCTTCAAGCGGCTTGCCGTGCCTGAGGGATCAGCGGTATGTTTCCATCACGCTGGAGTAGCTGCCATCACGTTTTGCCTGGAGCAACTCGGCAATTACTTCATTACGCGTCTTGCCGCGTGATGACACGGCAGCCGCCTGCTGGCGCTGGTGTGTGGGCAAGGCGTGGCGGGGCCGGGTGTGCGGTGTTGCCGTGGCTGGCGCGCTTGCCACGGTGTTGGCCGTTGGTATGCCCGCGGGGACTGGTGCCGCCGGCAGCGGGATATTTGTCGGTAGGGCGTTCCGTGCCGTCTGGGTAATCGACGCTGCCGCCGGCGGGTCAGCCGGCGCGCTGGTGCCGGAGGGCGGGCCGACATGCGGGCCTGCCGCCGCTTCGAGCCGTTGCAGGCTCGCGCTGCCTGCCTGTGCTGCAGTCGTCGCACTGCCGCCACCGGCTTGCCCTGCCACCGGCAAGACACCGGTCATCAACGCGGTAGCAACCAGGCAACTCAAGGTCACCGCCAGCGCAGCGGCGGTTTCCAGCGGCGACAGGCGCCGCCGTGCAGCGGGCCGGGGAGCTGCCGCCGGTACGTCCGGCATTGCCGTCGCACCGTAGTTTTGCCGCATGCCGACGTCTGGCCCAAACGGCGGCGCCACGGGCTGGCTCGCAGGCGGCTGCGGATTCACGCCTGCGGCCCCGCCGATGCGCCGAGCTGCTCGATCATCTGGCGCGTATGTTCCAGCCTGGCCAGCCGGCGTTTATAGGCCGCATCTGCCTGCAGGATCACCGCGTCGAGTTCGTCGAGCGACAGGTGATCGGACTGTTCCAGGCGTTGCAGCAACTGTGCCAGCAGTTGATGTTCGTCCGAGGCATTTGCAGCAGGACCACTGTTGTCCGCTATTTGATCGTTCAAGGCGAGGCTCCTCTGTCTGTACGGGTATGCGGTTCGCGACGAGCGATATTTTCGGCAGGCATCGCGGCAGGTTGAAAAAGCCGCTCCTGCACCGGCTTCGGCCGGTTTGCGGGCAGCGCCGACGGTTCTCTTGCGCCAGACCGGCTCGCGCTTGCTACAGCGTTGCTGTCGATGATGCGGTTGCTCAGTGCAACATAGAGCGCACTGCCGACGACCAGGGCGCAGCCGCTGAAAAAAACCGCGCTGGCCGGCGCCATGCTCCACCACAGCACGGCAATAAGGCACAGCAAGCCACACAGCATGCCGATGCGCAGGTGGCGCATGCGGACAACGCCTGCCGCGTCGAGCCTGGCGCTGACCTGCTGTTGCGCCAGCCGCGCCAACTCGATGGCGATGCGCGCCCGGGCCTGCTCCAGTCCTGCTTCGTCACGCGCCAGGCGCAGCTTTACCCGCTGCGCCGTTGCATGGATCTGCGCGCCGCTTCGCCGGGCCTGCTGCATCTGGCGTTCGAGCTGCCTGCGCAGCGCTGGCAGCAGCATCGCCTGCAACAGGATTTTTGATTCGGCATCCTGCTGCGCCAGCAGGAAACGCGCGAGCGACTGGATGCGCTGGCGCAGTTGTTCGACCGGCGCCCGGCCCGCAGGCGTGAGGGCGGTCACCGCTTCCAGCATTGCATGCACGCCCGGAAAAACGCTGCACGCCGTGTCGCCAAGGATGGTTTCGGCATCGTCGGCGCCCAGCGCGGTGAAGACCGGCACCGGTGCGGCAAGAATGCAGGGAGCAAGTGCCTGGTGAATCACGGAAATGTCGGCAACCACGGCCGGACCGCCCACCACCAGCACCAGGTCAGGCGCGGTGGCGCCCGTCTGTGCGGCAATGCGGGTGAACGCATCGGCAATGGCCGCAGCAGCGTCGCTGCCGGCAAAGCGCACCGGAAAGTATTCGAACTTCACCTGTGCGTCGGTCATCAGCAATGCCACCTGTTCGCGCACGCGCGCGGCGTCCCATGGATGCGATGCGGCGCCGGTTGCAGGGTCATGGAGGACGGCGATGCAACGCACCGTGGCCGGTGGCGCCAGCCGGTTCAGCAGCGGCACCTCGACGGCCACCGGGACAGCGCCAGGTGAGGATGCTGCCGGCGTCATGCCGGTGTCGCCGCAACCGGCAGGCGTGACGTATCCGACGATGGAAAAAAGGCGGGCCGGAACCGTCGACGGCAGGGCAAGAAAGTCACGTCAATGCATTCATGATCGGTAGGCGGTGGCACGCAGCAAGTTGCCATCGAATATATGCGGGCGCCGGGACGTTACTCTGTTCGGTCTACCGCTTAGGCGTATTTTCGGATCACGAGCAGAGGCCTGTTTGCGATTGGCCAACAGGGCTTGCATCAAGCCGTTGCGCAAGCCATCGCCTGCTTGGCAGGACCAGGGCCGCTGCGTCAGCGTTGCGCTGCCGCCTGTTCGTCTTCCTGCAGCTGCCGCCATTGCACCTTGCCGGAAGGCGACTTCGGCAGATACGCCAGGAGCTCGACGATGCGCGGCGCCTTGTAGGCGGCCATGTTGGCATGCGCCCAGGCGATGATGTCCTGCGGCCCGACGCTGCTGCGGTATTCTGGTTTCAAGACCACCATTGCCTTGACGGTCTCGCCGCGTTTTTCGTCGCGCGCCGCGATGACGCAGGCCTCCAGGATTGCCGGATGCGCATACAGCAGGGCTTCGACTTCGGCCGGCCAGACCTTGTAGCCGGAGGCATTGATCATCCGTTTCAGACGGTCGACCATGAAGAAGTAGCCATCCTCGTCGATCCGCGCAAGGTCGCCCGTGCGCAGGAACGGCTGGCCGTCTATGAGGACGAAGGCATCGGCATCTGCCTGCGCATTGTTCCAGTAGCCGCGCATGACGTGCGGTGCGCTGACGACGATTTCACCGGTTTCGCCGGCTGCCATGACGGCAAGCGAGACCGGATCGATGATGCGCGCATCGACGTCATAGAGCGGCATGCCCAGGCACTGTTTCTTCGGCCGCGAAAGCGGGTTGATGTGGGTGGCGGCCATGGTTTCGGACATGCCGTAGCCTTCGATGTACTGCAGCCCCAGCAGGTCCTGCATCTTCTGCGCCACCGCTTCCGGCATGGCTGCGCCGCCGCCGCGGATGCATTGCAGGCTCGACAGGTCGTGGCTGCCGATCTGCGGGTCCGACAACAGGTCGACCACCATGGCGGCGATCAGCTGCAGGCTCGTCACGCGGTGGCGGGCGATCGCCTGGGCGGCAGCATGGCGGTCCCAGCGCGGCAGGATCACCATCGTGCTGCCGGTGTAGAGCGGGCCGTTCATGCTGCCTTGCATGCCGGTGACGTGAAAGAACGGCAGGGTCGACAGGATCACGGCGTCCTGCTGCGTGCCGAACCACTGCATGCTGGCGACGATGCTGTACATGACGCCGCGGTGGGTATGCATGCAGCCCTTCGGCTTGCCGGTGGTGCCGGAGGTGTAGGGCATGACGCACAGGTCGTCCGGCCCGGCCGTCAGTGGCCCCGGCTGCAGTCCGCTTGCCAGCATGGCATGCCACGAATGCACGCCCGCAGCGTCGAAGTCGATGCGCGGCGCAGCGACGAAGGCCGGCGCCATTGCCACGCCGGATTCGTCCAGATAATCGGAATAGGCGGCAACGACGACGTGCTCCAGGTCCTGCCCGAGCAGTGGCGCCACCTGCGCCTGCAGGTCCTGCGCCGTCAGTATCGTGGCCGCGCCCGTGTCGTCCACGTAATGACGCAGCTCCGCGGTCATGTTCATCGGATTGACCGGCACCACGACGGCATTGGCCCGCAGGATGCCGTAGAACGCCTGCACGAACTGCACGCTGTTCTGCATGTAGAGCAGTACCCGGTCGCCGGCGCGCACGCCGCAGCGCTGCTGCAGGTAGGCGGCAATCGTCTCGGTCTGGCCGAGCAGGGCCCGGTAGCTGATCGCAGTGTCGTAGAAGACCAGCGCGGCCTTGTCCGGGTAACGCGCCGCCGATACCTGCAGGTTGTAATGGACGTTGGTGGCCGGGATGCTGAGGTGGCGCGGCTGACTTGCCGGCCAGAAGGGAAGATGACGAGCAGACATGATGGGTAGCCGGGAGCGGGCCGGAGGAGTTCCGGCGTTGCGGCAAGTATAGGTGCAATCAATCCCGACGCGCTATTTCTCGACGATCGCACCTGCGGGCCGGCCGCTCAGGCAAAACCCGTCTGCGCCGGACCCGCGCGCACCGGGATTGCGGCAGCCGCCCTACCGCACGACCGAGGCGAGCACCCGGCGGATCGTGTCGGCCAGGTCGGAGGCGACGAACTTCGCGACATAGGCATCGGCGCCGACACTGCGCACATGTTCTTCATTGGTCGAGCCGGTCAGCGAGGAATGGATCACCACCGGTATCGACTTGAAGCGCGGATCGTTCTTGATGTTGCGCGTGAGCGTGAAGCCGTCCATCTCCGGCATTTCCAGGTCGGTCAGCACCAGCGCGATCTTGTCCTTGGCGCTCAGCCCTTCGGCGATCGCACCGTCGGCAATCTTCTACAGCAGCTCCCAGGCTTCCTTGCCGGTCTTCGTCATCATGTAGGGCAGATGCATGGCCGTCAGGCCTTCCTCGATCAGGCGGCGCGCCAGCCCGGAATCGTCGGCCGCAAGGATCTGCGTTCCCGCCGGCAGCACCACGGCGGGGCCGATGCGGGCGACATCGATATCCGGATCACTCGAGGGCAGGACGTCGCGCAGGATCTGTTCGACATCGAGCACCTGCGCCAGGCGGCTGTTGTCCTGGTTGCCATCGAGGCGGGCAATGCTCGTGACCATGCCGGCACCGCCGGCGGTGCCCTCGGCCGACAGCACCTGGCTCCAGTCCAGGCGCACGATCTCGTCGACATCCTCGACGGCGAAGGCCTGGGTCGAGCGGGCATATTCGGTGATCATCAGGATACGGTGGCCGTTCGAGGGACGGCAACCGACGGCGGCAGCCAGGTCGATGACCGGCACGATCTGGCCGCGCGCGTTGGTCACGCCCATCATCGGCGAACGGATGCCGGCGACTTCCGTGATCTTCGGCATTTCCAGCAGTTCCCGCACCTTGAACACATTGATGCCGTACAGTTCGCGGGTTGCCGAATGCGCACTTTCACCCAGGCGAAAAAGCAGCAGCTCGAACATGTTGCTGCTTGTTAGATTGGAGCGTTCGTCGATTTCCTGCTGCACTGTCTTCATGGCGCTTCCGTGCGGATCGGTGTCGCGCACGCCAGGCAGGGC
>JANXSS010000085.1 GCA_025356535.1 Herminiimonas sp. | reverse complement strand
GCTGGTTCATCGAAGGCTGCCTGCACATCGAAAACGGCCGGGTCCGCATAGCACACCCGTTGCAACCCAATGAACCTTAATACCGAACATCATCGAAAGCATCTATGAGATTGCCACCCGCGATCATTGGCAACACCGAAGAAGTCCTGCGCGAAATCCTGCGCTTCATGGGCCCTGCAGACAGCACCCTGTCGCGCTATTTTCGCGATCATCCGAAACTCGGTTCCCGCGAACGCGGCGCGGTCGCAGAAGGCATCTACGGCCTGCTGCGTAACAAATCGGTCTACACCAGCTTTGCCGAATCGGGCAATGGCGCCAGCATCCGGCGCCTGGCCTTGCTGGGACTTGCCGACGCCGTCGGTGCGGACGCGCTCGGCGGCCTGTCGGAAGAAGAAACGGCGTGGCTGGAACGCGTCGCCGAAATCGACCGCAGCCTGCTGCCGGCAAGCATGCGCGCAAATCTTCCAACGTGGCTGTTCGACAAGCTCAGCCAGCGCATGGGCGAAGCCGAAGCGTTGACGCTGGCAGAGGCATTGAACCAGCCGGCGCCGCTCGACTTGCGCGTCAATTCGATCAAGGCAACCCGCGAAGAGGTCATGGCGCAACTGGCGCTGGCGCCGATCCTCAGCGAGGCGACGCCGTATGCGCCCCTCGGCCTGCGGGTCCTGAAAAAACCGGCGCTGCAGAACCTGCCGTTGTTCAAGGACGGCCTGATCGAAGTGCAGGACGAGGGCAGCCAGTTGCTGGCGCAGGTAGTCGGCGCCAAGCGCGGCGAAATGGTGGTCGACTTCTGTGCCGGTGCCGGCGGCAAGACGCTTGCGCTCGGTGCACTGATGCGCAACACCGGTCGCCTGTATGCCTTCGATGTCTCGGAAAAGCGGCTCGCCAAGCTCAAGCCGCGCCTGGCGCGCAGTGGCCTGTCGAATGTGCATCCGGTGCAGATCGCGCACGAAAACGATGCCAAGATCAAGCGCCTTGCCGGCAAGATCGACCGGGTTCTGGTCGATTCGCCCTGCAGCGGCCTGGGTACCCTGCGTCGCAATCCCGACGTCAAATGGCGGCAGACGCCGCAGTCGTTGGTCGAACTCAATGCAAAGCAGAGCGCCATCCTGGCCGGCGCCGCCCGGTTGGTAAAAAGCGGCGGCCGGCTGGTCTATGCGACCTGCAGCCTGCTCTCCGAAGAAAACGAGGACATCGTCGGCGCTTTCCTGCAAACGCATCCCGACTTTGCCCTGGTGCCGATGTCGGATGTGCTGGCCGAACAAAAGATCGCGCTGGAAATGGGCGACTACCTGAAGCTTCTGCCGCACCTGCACCAGACCGACGGCTTTTTCGCAGCGGTTCTAGAACGCCGGAAATGATGGTGTTGCGCGGCAGGCAGGGCAGGATATGGCTGGTCCGGCTCGGCTTGATGTCGTGCGCCGCCTTGCCCGCCGGCGCGCCGCTGGCATTCGACGCGCTGCCCCAGGCGAGCGCCGCGCAAGGCACCCTGCAGGCAGCCTTTGCGCCCTGGGACGACATCGAAGGTCTCGTCATCGACGTGATCGGCCATGCAAAGGTGCAGGTTCTGATGCAGGCCTACCTGCTGACCAACAAGAAGATCGCTTCCGCACTGATTGCGGCGCACCGGCGCGGCGTCGACGTGCGCCTGCTTGCCGATGCGACGCAAAGCCATGTCGATGCAACCAAGATACCGATGCTGGCAGCCGCCGGCGTGCCGGTGTGGCTGGAGACGAAATACCAGAATGCGCACAACAAGGTCATCGTGATCGACGCCGTCACGGCATCAGCAACGGTGGTGACCGGCAGCTTCAACTTCACCTGGGCCGCGCAGCACAAGAATGCCGAAAACATCCTGATTGCCCGTAACAATACGCCGTTGGCCGGCCGCTACGCCATGAACTGGGAGCGGCAGCGCCAGCAGGCAACTGCCTATACAGCGCCATGAGCGACTCGACCAATGTCCACCTGCTGTCGAGCATCCTGACCGATTTCTGGTCGGATTTGAGCGCGCCCGGCGTCGACTGGCAGATCGGTACCCTGGTGCTATGCATGCTGCTGGGCTGGCTGGCCTCCCGCGGCCTGCGCACGGCACTGCGCGAGCGCAAGGTCAATACGCGCGTCATGCGCCTTGGCGTGGAAAGTTTTTCACGCGTGCTCTCGCCGCTGCTGGCGCTGCTGTTCATTGCATGCGCCAGGTTGGTGTTGGCGAAATACCATCATGTCAACCTGTTGCGCCTGGCCATTCCCCTGGTGGCCTCGTTCGCGCTGATCCGGCTGGCCTTCTACATCCTGCGGCGCATTTTCGCCCGCGGCGGCCAGGCCGGCACGCTGCTGCTATTGTTCGAAAAGATCTTCGCGATCGTGGTGTGGGTTGGTGTGGCGCTGTACATCACGGGCCTGTGGCCGGTACTGCTCGACCTGATGGAAGAGATCGTTTTCCCGATGGGCCGCTACAAGATATCGCTGCTGGCCATCACGCAGGCGGTCTGCTCGGTAGGCGTCACCCTGGTGCTGGCGCTATGGCTGGGTGCGCTGCTGGAAGAGCGGGTCATGCAGCTCAGCAGCATGCATTCCTCACTGCGCACCGTCGTCGCACGGCTTGCCCGGGCGGTCCTGATCCTGGTCGCGGTGCTGCTGAGCCTGTCGCTGGTTGGTATCGACCTGACCGTGCTGTCGGTGTTCGGTGGCGCACTGGGCGTGGGCATCGGCCTGGGCTTGCAGAAGATCATCAGCAGCTACGTCTCGGGTTTCGTGATCCTGCTCGAGCGCAGCCTGGCCATCGGCGACATGGTCACGGTCGACAAATACTACGGTCGGGTTACCCGCATCAATACCCGTTACACCGTCATCCGCAGCCTCGACGGCATCGAAACCGTGGTGCCCAACGACATGCTCATTTCCGGCCCGGTGCAGAATTATTCGCTGTCCGACCGGGTGCTGCGGCTGGCCTCGCACGTGACCATTGCCTACGACAGCGATCTCGAGGCCGTCCTCAAGCTGCTCGAAGAAGCCGTCGCCACGATCGACCGGATTTCCAAGGAATTGCCGCCGCAAGCCGTCTTGCTGAAATTCGGCCCCGATGGCCTGGAACTTGAAATCGGTTTCTGGATTACCGACCCGGAAAACGGCCGGGCAAATGTGGTCTCCGATGCCAACAGAGTGATCTGGCGCGCGTTGAAAGCAAATAAGGTACAAGTACCATTTGCACAGCGTGAAGTGCGAATCGTGCAGGCCGGTACGTCCGGAGAGATTGCCGACACGAAAATCATGGCCCCCTTCGCAACGTCGGAAAAGCAGTAAGCACCCATTGGTTGTCCTGAAACAGATACAATTGCGACGCGCGACAATTTTAGGTAAGCGCGGCCCTCTTGTTGTCAACTGATTAGTTGTCTTTTTGGAGTAGGAATGAGTTTGAATGCAATGTTCGATGGGTTGTTGTACTTCCTCGCCCACGGCCTGGTGGACGCGACCAACTGGCAAACCTTGATATATACCCTGGTGGTGACACATATCACGATTGCCAGCGTCACGATATTCCTGCATCGCTGCCAGGCACACCGGGCGCTGGACCTGCATGCAATCCCGAGCCATTTCTTCCGGTTCTGGCTATGGCTGACGACCGGCATGGTCACCAAGGAATGGGCTGCCGTCCACCGCAAGCATCATGCAAAGTGCGAAACCGTCGACGATCCGCACAGTCCGGTTACCCGCGGCATCAAGAAGGTGCTGCTCGAAGGCTCCGAGCTGTATCGCTATGAATCAAAGGTCAAGGACACCCTCGACAAGTACGGACACGGCACGCCGGACGACTGGATCGAGCGCAATCTGTACACCCGCTTCAGCATGCAGGGCGTGGTACTGATGCTGTTCATTAACGTCGCCCTGTTCGGCGTGATCGGCATGTCGGTCTGGGCAGTGCAGATGCTGTGGATTCCGATCATGGCAGCCGGCATCATCAATGGCATCGGTCATTACTGGGGTTATCGCAACTTCGACTGCGTTGACGCTTCGCGTAACATTCTGCCGTTCGGCATCCTGATCGGTGGCGAAGAACTGCATAACAACCACCATACTTTTGGCACGTCGGCGAAGTTGTCGTCGAAGTGGTACGAATTCGACATCGGCTGGATGTATATCCGGATTCTCGAAATCATGGGCCTGGCGAAAGTGAAAAAAGTCGCGCCTGCGCCGAAATTCGACCGCCAGAAGCTGGTCGCCGACCTCGATACGCTGCAGTCGGTGATTTCGAACCGTTACGACGTCATGGCAACCTATGCCAAGTCCGTCCGGCAGACCTGGCACGATGAGCTGGTGCATCTGAAGACAAAGCGCCAGCTCGAGTCGTCGTTCCTGAGGTCGACCCGCAAGCTGCTGCAGCGTGAGCCGGCCAAGCTGGAAGCGCCGCAACGCGCGCAGTTGACCGAACTGTTTGCACACAGCACGGCTCTGCAGACCATGCATGAGATGCGGGTCGAGCTCGGCGCCATCTGGGAACGGTCGCATGCCACGCGCGACCAGCTCCTGCAGCAGTTGCAGGACTGGTGCACCCGGGCCGAAGCATCAGGCATTCGTGCATTGCAGGAGTTTTCCCTGCGCCTGCGCAGCTATGCCTGATCTGCCACGATCCGGTCAGCGCTAGCGGAAAAAACATGGCCCGGTGATCCGGGCCATGTTTTTTTGTGAAGAAGAAAACTTTGCGCTGCGTACATTGGCACGATCGTGGCACGAGCGCAAAAAAGCCCGGCGGATGCACATCGGCCGGGCTTTTACATTTCACTGTTTCGGATTGCCAAACCAGATCTTATTTGATCTTGGTTTCCTTGTATTCGACATGCTTGCGCACCTTCGGGTCGAATTTCATGATCGACATTTTTTCAGGCGTGGTGCGCTTGTTTTTAGTCGTGGTGTAGAAGTGACCGGTACCTGCGGTCGACTCCAGCTTGATTTTGTCGCGGCCGGATTTAGCCATGATGATTCCTTAAGTTGAGAACAGAATGTCGCCTGGCTTTATGCTGTCTCGCAATGATTGATCGGTTGGAGACAGGGGGCGGCCAGGCAAGACGCTGTGTCGCGGGTATTAGACTTTTTCGCCGCGAGCACGCATGTCGAGCAGCACGACATCGATGCCGAGCTTGTCGATCACGCGCAGGCCGGCGTTGGACAGGCGCAGCGAAACCCAGCGGTTTTCGGATTCGACGAAAATACGGCGATTCTGCAAGTTCGGCAGGAAGCGACGCTTGTTCTTGTTGTTTGCATGGGAAACATT
>JANXSS010000083.1 GCA_025356535.1 Herminiimonas sp. | reverse complement strand
GGCTGCGGCGGCGACCGCGACCCGGGCAAGCGGCCGCAGATGGGCGCCGTGGCGCAGGCCGCCGACCATGTGATCGTCACCAGCGACAATCCGCGCGGCGAACTGCCGGCGGCAATCATCGCCGACATCGTTGCCGGCATCGACCCGGCGCATGCGCCGCAGGTCATCGAAGACCGCGCCAGCGCGATCCTCTGGACGCTGCGCCATGCGGCCAGAACCGACGTCATCCTGCTGGCCGGCAAGGGGCATGAAAACTTTCAGGAAATCAAGGGCCGCAAGCTGCAGTTCCTCGACGCCGACCATGCGGCGCTGGGGCTGCAGGCGCGGGCGACGATGAAGGGGCCGGCATGATGCGCGCGCAGCTCTCGCAATGCCGCGACTGGGTCGCCGGCAGCACCATGACGGCCGACGCCGCCTTCGACGGCGTGGCAACCGACAGCCGCACCGCGCCTGCCGGCAGCCTGTTCATCGCCCTGCGCGGCGAACGATTCGATGCGCATGCCTTCCTGGGCGAGGTTGCCGGCCGCGGCGTGGCTGCAATCGTGGCCGAAGCCGGCAGCGCGGCGGCGCACCTGGCGGGCCTGGCGGTGCCGCTCCTGCTGGTGCCCGACAGCCGCCGCGCGCTGGGCGAGATCGCCCTCGGCTGGCGCCGCCGGTTCGATCTGCCGGTCATCGGTGTCACCGGCAGCAACGGCAAGACGACGGTCAAGGAAATGATCGCCGCGATCCTGGTGGCAGGCGTCGGCGCCGCGCACGCCATGGCAACGCGCGGCAACTTCAACAACGACATCGGCCTGCCGCTGACGCTGCTGCGTCTCGATGGCGCCACCCGCGCAGCCGTCGTCGAGATCGGCATGAACCATCCGGGTGAAATTGCGCAGCTGGCAGCCCTCGCGCTGCCCACCGTCGCGCTGGTCAACAATGCCCAGCGCGAGCATCAGGAATTCATGGCAACGGTCGAAGCCGTCGCGCGGGAAAACGGCGCAGTCATCACCAGCCTGCCCGACGATGGCACGGCGGCGTTTCCGGCCGACGACGCCTTCACGCCGCTGTGGCGCGAACTGGCCGCCGCCCGCGGCCGCCGGCGCGTGCTCGGCTTCGGTTTCTCGGCCGATGCCGACGTGCGCTGCACCCATGTCGCCAACGCTTTCGGCAGCGACATGGCGGTTGTCGTCGGGGTCGACCGCTTCACGGTGCGGCTGGCTGCTGCCGGCGAACACAACGTGCGCAATGCGCTGGCGGCAATCGCCTGCACCCTGGCCATCGGCATGCCGGTCGAGGCGATCGTGCGCGGCCTGGAAAGCTTTGCGCCGGTGGCCGGCCGGCTGCAGAGGAAGCACGCTGCAAGCGGCGCCGAGGTCATCGACGACACCTACAACGCCAATCCGGATTCGGTGCGCGCGGCAATCGACGTCCTGGCGCAGAGCAGCGCGCCACGGGTGCTGGTGCTGGGGGACATGGGCGAAGTCGGCGCGGAAGGCGCGGCGTTTCATGAAGAAATCGGCGCCTATGCAAGGGCGCGCGGCATCGACCGCCTGCTGACCCTGGGCACGCTGGCGTCGGCCAGCGCGGCGGCCTTCGGTGCGCAGGCAACGCATTTCAACGACATCGACGCCTTGCAGGCAGCCGCCGTCGCACTGGCGACGCCGCCGGCCACCGTGCTGGTTAAAGGCTCGCGTTTCATGCAGATGGAGCGGGTGGTCAATCACCTGGTTGCCCCGCTTCCGGCTCAACCGATACAGGATTCGCACTGACATGCTGCTCTGGCTAGCACAATATTTTCAACAGGATGTGGGCCCGCTGCGGGTCTTCAACTTCATCACGTTTCGCGCAATGTTCGCGACCATGACGGCGCTGGCCATCGGCCTGATCGCCGGTCCTGCCGTGATCCGCAACCTCGCGCGCCTGAAGGTCGGGCAATCGGTGCGCCAGGACGGGCCGCAGACGCACCTGGTCAAGAACGGCACGCCGACCATGGGCGGCGTGCTGGTGCTCATTTCGATCGGCGTGTCGACGCTGCTGTGGGCAGATCTCGGCAACCGCTTCATCTGGGTGCTGCTGGTGGTGACCTTCGGCTTCGGCGCAATCGGCTGGGTCGACGACTACCGCAAGGTGGTGTTCAAGGATCCGAAAGGCATGTCGTCGCGGGAAAAATATTTCTGGCAATCGGCCATCGGCATCCTCGCCGCCCTGTACCTGGCGTTCTCGGTGTCGGCGCCGACCAACACCAAGGTCTATGAACTTTTCTTGGCGTGGGTCCGGTCCGGTCTGAGCATGAGCCTGCCGCCGAAGGCCGACCTGATCGTGCCGTTCTTCAAGACGGTGAGCTATCCGCTGGGTGTCTGGGGTTTCATCGCGCTGACCTACTTCGTCATCGTCGGCACCAGCAATGCGGTCAACCTGACCGATGGCCTCGATGGCCTGGCGATCATGCCCACCGTCATGGTCGGCACGGCTCTCGGCCTGTTTGCCTACCTGACCGGCAACGCCAGTTATTCGCGCTACCTGTTCATACCGCACATTCCCGGCGCCGGCGAGCTGATCATCTTTTGCGGTGCGATGGCCGGCGCCGGCCTGGCCTTCCTCTGGTTCAATGCGCATCCGGCACAGGTCTTCATGGGCGACGTCGGCGCGCTGGCGCTGGGCGGCGCACTCGGCACCATCGCCGTCATCGTGCGCCAGGAAATCGTGCTCTTCATCATGGGCGGCATCTTCGTCGTCGAGACGCTCTCGGTGATGATGCAGGTGGCCTATTTCAAGTTCACGAAAAGGCGCTTCGGCACCGGCCGGCGCATCCTCCTGATGGCGCCGCTGCATCATCATTTCGAGCAAAAAGGCTGGAAAGAGACCCAGGTCGTGGTGCGCTTCTGGATCATCACCATGATGCTGGTGCTGTTCGGCCTGTCGACGTTGAAGCTGCGATGAACGCCGACCCTTCGAACCCGATGGATTACCACGGCCGCCATGTGCTGGTGGTGGGCCTGGGCGAATCCGGGCTGGCGATGGCGCTCTGGCTGGCGCGCTGCGGCGCCCGGCTGCGCGTGGCCGACACCCGCGCCGCGCCCGCGCGGCTGGCGCAACTGCAGGCAGCGCTGCCGGAGGCCGCCTTCATCGCCGGTGAATTGCATGCCGCCCTGCTCGACGACATCGACCTGGTGGCCGTCAGCCCGGGCCTGTCGCCGATCCATGAACTGGCCGAAATCATCGCCGCCTGCGAGGCGCAGGGCGTCGCGGTCGTGGGCGAGATCGAGCTGTTTGCGCAGGCCCTGGCGGCGCTGCGCCAGAGCCGCGACTATGCGCCCAGGGTCATTGCAATCACCGGCACCAACGGCAAGACGACGGTGACGCGCCTGACCGGCCTGCTGTGCGAAAAAAGCGGCCTGCGGGTGCAGGTGGCCGGCAACATCAGCCCGGCCGCGCTCGACGTCCTGCGGGATTGCCTGGCGCAGGAAGACCAGCAATTGCCCCAGGTCTGGGTGCTCGAACTCTCCAGCTTCCAGTTGCAGCACACGCACACCCTGGATGCCGACGCGGCCACGGTTCTCAACATCAGCCAGGATCATCTCGACTGGCATGGCGACCTGGCTGCTTACACCGAGGCAAAGACGCAGGTCTTCGGCCGCCGCACCGTGCGCATCCTCAACCGCGACGACGCCGCCGTGATGCAGATGGCGCTGCCGTCGGCCGCCGTGGTTACTTTCGGCGCAGACGAGGCCACGCACATCGGCTGCTTCGGCCTGGTCAGCGAGAACGGCATGCAGTGGCTGTCCACAGCCGTTGCCGCAAACGACGACGGCCAGAAAAAACGCAAGAAGGGCGACACCAGCGCATTGCCGGTCGTGACCAGCCGCCTGATGCCGGCCGATGCGCTGCAGATCCGTGGCCGCCACAATGCCGTCAATGCCCTGGCCGCGCTGGCGCTGTGCCGCGCCATCGGCCTGCCGCTGGCGCCGCTGCTGCACGGCCTGCGCGAGTACCGCGGCGAGCCGCACCGGGTCGAACTGGTGACCACCATCGACCGCGTCGCCTATTACGACGACAGCAAGGGCACCAATGTCGGCGCCACGGTGGCGGCTTTGATCGGCCTGGGCACGCAGGCCGGCGGCGGGCCGGGTGCGGCCGGGCGCATCTGGCTCATTGCCGGCGGCGAGGGCAAGGGCCAGGACTTCGCGCCGCTGGCAGCACCGGTCGCAGCCCGCGCGCGCGCGCTGCTGCTCATCGGGCGCGACGCGCCGGTACTGCGTGCCGCCCTTGCCGGCAGCGGCGTCGACATCATCGACTGCGCCAGCCTGGAAGCTGCCGTGCAACATGCAGCGGCGAACGCCGTCGCCGGCGACATCGTGCTGCTCTCGCCGGCCTGCGCCAGCTTCGACATGTTCACCGGCTACGGCCACCGGGCCCGGGTGTTCGTCGATGCCGTCCATGAAATCGCCCTGTCGCGCGGCGAGGTGGTCGCATGAAATTGTCTTTGCCCGGCTTTTTCTCCAGCACGGCGGCGCGCGAAAGCGACGCCTTCGCGCAGCGCTCGGCCATGATGGAATACGACCAGCTGCTGGTCTGGGTCGTCCTTTTGTTGATGCTGTTCGGCATGGTGATGGTCTACTCGGCATCGATCTCGCTGCCCGATTCGCCGAAGTATGCGAGCTACAAGAACTTCCATTTCCTCATGCGCCAGGCAATGTTCATCGGCGTCTCGCTGGTGGCGGGGCTGGTGGCGTTCCGGGTGCGCGTGGCCAGCTGGCAGCGCGCCGCGCCGTACCTGTTCGCCATCACCCTGGTGCTGCTGCTGCTGGTGCTGGTGCCGGGCATCGGCAAGGGCGTCAACGGCGCCAAGCGCTGGCTGTCGTTTCGCGTCTTTAACCTGCAGCCGTCGGAGCTGATGAAGCTGTTCGTGGTGCTGTATGCCGCCGACTACACGGTGCGCAAGCAGCAGTTCATGCACAAGCTGACCAAGGGTTTCATGCCGATGGCTGCAGCGATCGGCTGCGTCGGCCTGTTGCTGCTGCTCGAACCCGACCTCGGCGCATTCGGCGTCATTGTCTGCATCGCCATGGGCATCCTGTTTTTGGGCGGCATCAATGCAGTCTGGTTCGGTGGCATCGGGGCGACGCTGGTGGTCACGTTCAGCATGGCGATCATGCTCTCGCAGTTCCGCCGCGAGCGGCTGTTCGCCTACCTCAATCCGTGGGTCGAAGAAAACGCACTCGGCAAGGCTTACCAGTTGTCGCACTCGCTGATCGCCTTCGGCCGTGGCGAACTGTTCGGCGTCGGCCTGGGCGGCAGTGTCGAAAAACTCCACTACCTGCCGGAAGCCCACACCGACTTCCTGCTCGCCGTCATCGGCGAGGAACTCGGTTTTGCCGGCGTGCTGGTGGTGGTGGTGCTGTTCTACTGGATCGTCAAGCGTGCCTTCGACATCGGCCGCCAGGCCATTGCCATCGACCAGACCTTTGCCGGCCTGACCGCAAAAGGCATCGGCATCTGGATCGGCGTGCAGGCCTTCATCAACATGGGTGTCAACCTGGGTCTGTTGCCGACCAAGGGACTGACGCTGCCGCTGATGAGCTACGGCGGCTCGGGCGTGCTGATCAACTGCCTCGGTCTGGCGCTGCTCTTGCGCATCGATTACGAAAACCGCGTGCTCATGCGGGGAGGGCGGGTATGAACACCACGGCCGCGCCGCAGACGCCGGTCGGACGCCTCATGATCATGGCGGCCGGCACCGGCGGGCATATCTTTCCGGGCCTGGCGATTGCCCAGACCATGACCGCGCGCGGCTGGCAGGTATCGTGGCTGGGCACCCTGCACGGCATGGAGCACGAGCTGGTGCCAAGGCACGGCGTGCCGATGGACAGCATCGATTTTTCCGGCATGCGCGGCAAGGGCCTGCGCCACACGCTGGCCGGTGTCTTCAAGCTCACCGCCTGCTTTGCGACCTGCCTGCGCATCCTCGCGCGCCGCAACCCCGACGTCGTGCTGGGCATGGGCGGCTACGTCACGGTGCCGGGCGGGCTGATGGCGCGCCTGCGCCGCATTCCGCTGGCGCTGGTCAATGCCGATGCGGCGCTGCTGCTGTCGAACAAGACCCTCACACCCCTGGCGCAGCGCGTTCTGTTCGGCTTTCCGGCTGATTTTGGCGGCGCAAAAGGCAAGGCGACGGTGACCGGCAATCCGGTGCGCGCGGAGATCCGCGCGCTGCCGCTGCCGGCGGTGCGCTACGACAATCGCAGCGGCGCGCTGCGGCTGCTGGTGGTCGGCGGCAGCCTGGGCGCCAAGACACTCAACGACACGGTGCCGGCGGCGCTGGCGCTGATACCGCCGGCACTGCGCCCGCGCGTGACGCACCAGTCCGGCCGCCAGCATGTCGATGCCCTGCGCGCCGCCTATGCCGCCGCCGGCGTCGAGGCCGAAGTGGTGGCCTTCATCGACGACATGCCGCGCCGCTATGGCGAGGCCGACCTGGTGCTGTGCCGCGCCGGCGCCATCACGGTATCGGAACTGACCGCCGCCGGCATCGCCAGCATCCTGGTGCCGCTGGTCGCCTCGACCACCACCCATCAGCGCGACAACGCCCAATGGATGGCCGCGCAGCAGGCGGCGATCCACCTGCCGCAGACCGACCTGACACCGGCGCGCCTGGCCGGGCAGCTGCAGGGCCTGACCCGCGCTGCCTGCAGGACGATGGCGCAGGCGGCCTACGACCATGGCCGGCGCGACGCCAATGAAGCGATTGCGGCAATCCTGGAAAAACTGGCCGGCGTGACCGGCATGACGTCGCAGCCGCAGGAAGCCGGGCATGAAGCCAGCCACGCAGCCAGATCCGAAGCAGACCCCATAAAGCAGAGCACATGAAGCACAAGGTAAAGAACATCCATTTCGTCGGCATCGGCGGCAGCGGCATGAGCGGCATCGCCGAAGTGCTGCTAAATCTCGGCTATGTCGTCTCCGGCTCCGACATCGGCAGCAATGCGGCAACCGCGCGCCTGGCGAAACTGGGCGCCGTCGTCATGCTCGGGCATGCGGCAGAAAACGTCATCGGCGCCGACGCCATCGTCACCTCGACCGCGGTGCAGGCCGACAACCCGGAAGTCGTCGCCGCCCGCGAGCGCAAGATACCGGTGGTGCCGCGCGCCATGATGCTGGCCGAACTGATGCGCTTGAAGCAAGGCATTGCGATCGCCGGCACCCACGGCAAGACCACCACCACCAGCCTGGTGGCAAGCGTGCTGGCGCAAGGCGGGCTGGACCCGACGTTTGTCATCGGCGGGCGGCTCACCAGCGCCGGCGCCAACGCAAAACTCGGCGCCGGCGACTTCATCGTGGCCGAAGCCGACGAGTCCGATGCCTCGTTCCTGAACCTGTCGCCGGTGATCGAAGTGATCACCAACATCGACGCCGACCACATGGAAACCTACGAGCACGACTTCGGCAAGTTGAAGCAAGCCTTCGTCGACTTCACCAACCGTCTGCCGTTCTACGGCATTGCCGTGCTGTGCCTCGACGACGCCAACGTGCGCGAGATCATGCCGCAGATTTCCAAGCCGATCATCACCTACGGCTTTCATGCAGAAGCGCAGGTGCGGGCCATCGATGCAATCGCCGTCGACGGCTTCATGCACTTCACCGTTGTCCAGGACGGTTATGCGCCGATGACGGTGCGCCTGAACCAGCCCGGCATGCACAACGTGCAAAACGCCTGCGCGGCCATCACCATCGCACGCGAAATCGGCGTGGCCGACAGCGACACCCAAAAGGCGCTGTGCGACTTCACCGGCGTCGGCCGGCGCTTCACCCGCCATGGCGAGATTGCGCTGCCGGCAGGCGCAACCGGCCTGGCCGCCGGCAGCTTTGCTCTCGTCGACGACTACGGCCATCATCCGGTCGAAACCGCCGCCACGCTGGCCGCCGCGCGCGGCGCCTATCCCGGCCGCCGGCTGGTGCTGGCGTTCCAGCCGCATCGCTATACCCGCACGCGCGACCTGTTCGAAGACTTCGTCAAGGTGCTCTCCGGCGCCGACCTCCTGGTGCTGGCCGAAATGTATGCCGCCGGCGAAGCGCCGATCGTCGCCGCCGACGGCCGGGCGCTCGCGCATGCGCTGCGCGTGGTCGGCCGCGTCGAGCCGGTATTCGTCGAAGACATGCAGGACATGCCGGCAACCATTCTCAGCCTGGTGAGAGACGGCGATGTCGTCATCACCATGGGCGCCGGCTCGATTGCCGGCGTGCCGGCCAGACTGACGCAGGCGCCGAACCTGAACCTCAATGCGCCGCCGGCGACAGTGCCGGCCCGAGCGCTCACCGGGACTTCATCATGACATCAGCAGACACGACAGAAAGCGTGAATCAAGGCGTGAATCACGGCACGAACCAAGGCATGAACCAAGGCATGAACCAAGGCACGAATCGACAGCACGGCGCGCCGCAGTCGCCCGCGCAATTCGGCAAGGTCGGCGTGCTCTTCGGCGGCCGCTCGGCCGAGCGCGAAGTCTCGATCATGTCCGGCACCGGCGTGCTGGCGGCATTGCAAGGCCAGGGTATCGACGCGCACGCCTTCGATCCGGCCGAGCGCAGCTTGGCCGAACTGGCTGCCGAAAACTTCGACCGCGTCTTCATCGCCCTGCATGGCCGCTTCGGCGAGGACGGCACCCTGCAAGGCGCGTTGGAACAGCTCGGCATTGCCTACACCGGCAGCGGCGTGATGGCCTCGGCAATCGGCATGGACAAGACCTACACCAAGATGATCTGGCTGATGCATAACCTGCCGACACCGAAATACATGCTGGTCGATGCCGACACCGACCTGCGCCGGGTGCCCGACACGCTCGGCCTGCCGCTGATCGTCAAGCCGCCGCACGAAGGCTCGACTCTGGGCATCACCAAGGTGTCGGGATACGCCGACATGCGCGACGCCTACGAACTGGCGGCGCGCTTCGATGAAGTCGTGCTGGCAGAAGAGTTCATCACCGGGCGCGAATTCACCGTCGCTGTCCTCGGGCGGGGCGCAAACGCCCGGGCGCTGCCGATTACCGAGATCGTGGCGCCCGAAGGCAATTACGACTTCCAGAACAAGTATTTCGGCGACGCGACCAAGTACTACTGCCCGGCCGTGCTGGACGACGCCACCGCTGCCGAGATGGCGCGCATCGCAGTCGACGCCTACCGCGCCATCGGTTGCGAAGGCTGGGGCCGCGTCGATTTTCTCTTGCGGGCGTCCGACAACAAGCCGTTTCTGCTGGAAATCAATACCTCGCCCGGCATGACCAGCCATTCGCTGGTGCCGATGGCCGCCCGCGCCGTCGGCATGAGTTACGAAATGCTGTGCGCCGAAATCCTGCGCATGGCGCGCCTGAAGATGCCCAAGGGTCTCGACAGCGCCGCCGGCGACGACGCAGCCGCGCCGCTGCCGATGCCGGGCGCGTCTGCGACCGCGGCAACACCTTCCGGGGATGGCCGCTGACCATGTGGCAAGACATCAAAGCCATGAACGCCGCATCAAGCGCCCTGTTTGCCCTGGTGCTGCTGGCGCTGTCGGGCGCGGGTCTCTGGTGGCTGGCGCAGCGGCCGATGTTTACATTGAAGGTCATCCGCATCGAAG
>JANXSS010000046.1 GCA_025356535.1 Herminiimonas sp. | reverse complement strand
CTGACGACGCACCTGCATGAACTGCTGACCTATCTCGGTCAGCGCGGCGTCGTGACGATCCTGGTGGGCGTGCAGCAGGGCATGCTCGGCACCAGCATGACGACTGCGGTGGACGCCAGCTACATTGCCGACAACGTGCTGATGCTGCGCTATTTCGAAATGGATGGGGAGGTGCATCAGGCGATTTCGGTCTTCAAGAAGCGCGGCAGCCATCACGAACGCAGCATCCGCCGCTTCTCGCTCGGCGCCGACGGAATCATCGTCGGCGATGTCCTCAAGGGACTCAAGGGCGTGCTGACAGGCATGCCGAGCACCACGCTTGCCGAACACCGTGCCGATGCACGCGTGGGATAGAAAGCAACCATGCAGAACTGTGTCCTGATACTGGCGCCGACCGGACGCGATGCGGAACTGACGGCAAGCGTGCTGGCCGCGGCAGGCATTTCGGCAAGGTCCTGCAAGAGTGTCGCAGAGCTGAGTGCGAGCCTTGAGTCGGGCGCCGGCGCAGTGCTGGTGGTCGAGGAAGCGCTGGGCGTCGGCATGAAGCCGCTGGCGGCCTTCGTCGCCGCCCAGCCGGCCTGGTCCGACATACCGATTCTGGTCGTGGCCCGCCATGGCGCCGATACGCCGGCACTCGGCCATGCGATCGACCTGCTGGGCAACGTCACGCTGCTGGAGCGCCCGCTGCGAAAGCTGGCCTTGATCAGCGCCCTGCGCGTTGCGCTGCGAGCCCGGCAAAAGCAGTTCCAGGTGCGCGAAGCGAGCCAGCGCAAGGATGAATTCCTGGCCAGCCTCGGCCATGAACTGCGCAATCCGCTGGCGCCGATCCGCAACGCGATGGGCATCCTCAAGCACCTGTATCCGGAAAACGCATCGGTGACCAAGGTGCGCAGCGTGGTCGAACGCCAGGTCACGCACCTGACACGGCTGGTCGACGACCTGCTCGATGTGGCGCGCATCACCAATGGCAAGATCGTGCTGCAGCCCGATACTTTTTCGCTCTCGTCGGTGATCGAACATGTGCTGGAGCTTGCCGGTGCGGCCGCGCAGGGCAAGATGCTCGGGCTGGAGACGCGCATGCCGCCGCAACGCGTCATGCTGCACGCCGACTACGTGCGGCTGATCCAGACGATTGCCAACATCGTCCTCAACGCCGTGAAATTCACGCCGCCGCGCGGCAAGATCGTGCTGGAAGCAGCGCTCGAGGGCAGCGACGTGATCTTTACCGTGCGCGACTCCGGCATCGGTATCGCACGCGAATCGTTCGACGCGATCTTCGAGCTTTTTTCGCAGGAAAAACCGGCCTCGGGGCCGGTCACGAGCGGCCTGGGCATCGGCCTGAACCTGTCGAAGCGCTTTGCCGAAATGCACCGCGGCACCATCCGGGTCGAGAGCGAAGGCCTCGGGCGCGGCAGTACCTTCATCATCACGCTGCCGATCGTGCAATCGGTTGGCGAACCCGGACCGCACGAGCGCAGACGCGACACCGTTGCGGACAATACGGTCGAAAAACCCTCGGTGCTGGTGGTCGACGACAACCGCGATGCGGCCAACATGCTGCAGGCGCTGTTCGAATTCGAGCAGTTCGAGGTCGCCACCGCCTATGACGGCTACGATGCGATCGCCGCAGTCGAGCGTCACATTCCGAACTTCATCGTCATGGACCTGGGCATGCCCGGCATCGACGGCTACGACACGGTGCGTCGCATCCGTGCCTATCCGGGCACCGAAGGCATCACCATCGTCGCCCTCACGGGCTGGGGCCAGAGCGACGCCCGCATGAAGGCCGCCGCCGCCGGATTCGATCATCACATGGTCAAGCCGGTCGACTTCGACGCCCTGAAAACCCTGATCGGGCAGACCCTGCATTCGTAGTCGGAAAAACAGGCTGCGCGTGCATGCCAGAAACAGAAGGCGTAGTATTGGCGGGCTTTTTCCCTTCCAAAAAACCCGATTGAGGTCACGCCAGATGCCAACATTGAATGTCAACGGTAAGGCACGCACGTTCGAAGCCGAAAACGACACACCCCTGTTATGGGTCCTGCGCGAGCAGCTCGGGCTGACCGGCACCAAATACGGTTGCGGCATCGCCCAGTGCGGCGCCTGCACGGTGCATATCGACGGCGTGCCCACGCGCAGCTGCGTGCGTCCCGCCTCGTCGGTAAAGGCAACCGAGAAGATCGTCACCATCGAAGGCCTGTCGCCGGATGGCTCGCATCCGGTGCAAAAGGTGTGGGCGGCGCTGGATGTGCCGCAATGCGGCTTCTGCCAGTCCGGCATGATCATGGCCGCAGCCGCCCTTTTGAAGGCAAAGCCGAATCCGACCGACAACGACATCGATGAAGCGATGACCAACATCTGCCGCTGCGGCACCTACAACCGGGTGCGCAAGGCGATCAAGGTGGTGGCCCAGGGTGGCGACACCAAGAGCGCCCGCCTGGCCATCAAGCACAGCGACGGGAGCACGACATGAGCCGCGCCGCCAGGGAAGTCACCGCAACCGTTGCGGGAACGCCGGCTGCAGCGCCGGCCGTGGCTTCGCCGGCGCGCCGCCGCTTCATCGGTGCGGGCGCCGCTGCCGCCGGCGGCCTCATGTTCGGCTTTCACGTGCCGCTGGCAGGCGCCGCCGATGCGCAGGCCGCTGCCGCCGCGCCGATGGCGCCGGAAGTCAATGCCTGGGTCGTGGTCAAGCCCGACGACACCGTCATCATCCGCATCGCCCGCTCGGAAATGGGCCAGGGCACGCTGACCGGGCTGGCGCAGCTGGTGGCCGAGGAACTCGACTGCAACTGGGCAAAGGTCACCACCGAATATCCGACGCCGGGCCAGAACCTGGCGCGCAACCGGGCCTGGGGCAATTTCTCCACCGGCGGCAGCCGTGGCATCCGCGAGTCCAACGAGTATGTTCGAAAAGGCGGCGCCACCGCCCGCATGATGCTGGTCTCGGCGGCAGCCGACGAATGGAAGGTGCCGGCGTCGGAATGCCGCGCGGCGTCGAGCGTCATCACGCACGTGCCGAGCGGGCGCACCACGACCTACGGCAAGGTCGCCGCCGCCGCCGGCAAGCGCACCCCGCCGGCGGCCGACACCGTGCCGCTGAAGGACCCGAAGGACTGGAAGCTGGCCGGCAAGCGCCTGGCCCGCCTGGATACGGTTGCCAAAACCACCGGCGCACAGATCTACGGCATGGACCTGACCATGCCCGGCATGCTCAACGCCGCCATCATCGATTGCCCGGTCTTCGGCGGCAAGATCAAGAAATTCGACGCGGCGGCCATTGCCAAGCATCCCGGCGTGAAAAAAGTCGTGCAGGTCGGCGACAGCGCGGTGGCGGTCGTGGCCGACACCTGGTGGCATGCAAAGACGGCGCTGGCAGCGCTGCCGATCGAATGGGACAACGGCCCGAACGCGAACCTGTCGAGCGCAGCGATTGCCGAAACCCTGAAGGCCGGTCTGACGGCAACCGATGCCGTGGTCGGCAACAGCAACGGCGACGCCCGCGCCGCGCTGGCAAGCGCAACCCGCAAGATCGAGGCGGTGTATTCGTATCCGTACCAGAATCACGCAACCATGGAAACCATGAATGCGACGGCGAAGTGGACGCCGGAGCGCTGCGAAGTCTGGACGCCGACGCAAAACGGCGAGGCGGCGCTGGCGGCAACCTCGGAAGCGGCCGGCCTGCCGGCATCGCAATGCGAAGTCTACAAGCTGCACCTGGGCGGCGGCTTCGGCCGGCGCGGCGCGGTGCACGACTGGGTGCGTCAGGCAGTCGATATTGCCAAGCAGATGCCCGGCACGCCAATCAAGCTGATCTGGTCGCGCGAAGAAGACATGCTGCATGGCCGCTATCATCCGATCACCCAGTGCAAGATGACGGCCGGCCTGGACGACAAGGGCAACGTGACGGCGTTGCACATGCGCCTGTCGGGGCAGTCGATCCTGGCGGCGGTGCTGCCGCAGAACATCAAGGATGGCAAGGACCCGGTGGTGTTCCAGGGCTTGAATGCACCGGGGCCGGAAGCCTCGATCGGCTACAGCTTTCCGCACCTGCTGGTCGACCATGCAATGCGCAATCCGCCGGTGCCGCCCGGCTTCTGGCGCGGCGTCAACCTGAACCAGAACACGATCTATCTGGAGAGCTTCATCGACGAAATCGCCTTCGCCACCAGGCAGGACCCGCTGGCATTGCGACGCAAGCTCATGGTGTCGAGTCCGAAGCATCTGGCGGTCCTGAACGCCGTGGCCGACCGCATCGGCTGGAACAATCCGCCGGCAAAGGGTGTGTTTCGCGGGCTGGCGCAGACCATGGGCTTCGGCAGCTATGTCGCCGCTTGCGCCGAAGTGTCGGTCAGCGACGACGGCAACCTGAAGATCCACCGCATCGTCGCCGCCACCGACCCTGGTTACGCGGTCAATCCGCAGCAGATCGAAGCGCAGGTCGAGGGCTCGTTTGCCTACGGCCTGTCGGCGGCGCTCTACGGCGAATGCACCCTGAAGGGCGGGCGCATGGAGCAGGAAAACTTCCATACCTATCCGGTCATGAAGATGGCCGACATGCCGGCCGTCGAAACCATCACCATGCCTTCGGGCGGCTTCTGGGGCGGTGTCGGCGAGCCGACCATTGCGGTTGCGGCGCCGGCGGTGCTCAATGCGATTTTCGCCGCCACCGGCAAGCGCATCCGCGATCTGCCGCTGAAAAACCATGACCTGAAAAAGGCCTGATGCAAGATACCGTGGAGCCGGACGCGGCAATGCGCGAGGTCCTGCAGACCGGCACGCAAAAGCGCGCCTGGCAGCACGGACAGCAGGTGCTGATCGTGGCCGCCGCGCTGCTTTCCTGTGCATCGGTTCTGGCGCAGGTGTCGCATGGCGGTGTCGCCGAGGCGCTGGCGCCGCCCGCCGTGCCAGCCGTCTCCACGCAACCCAGCGATACCGGCACGACCCCGGTGCCATACCGGGTCAACGGCGACGCCATCGACGCGCCACTCACGGCGACACCGGGCGACGCTGCGCGCGGCCGGGCAATCGTGGCCAACCGCCGCGTCGGTCTCTGCCTGCTATGCCATGCCGGGCCGATTCCGGAAGAACGCTTTCAAGGCAACCTGGCGCCGAACCTGGCCGGCAGCGGCAGCCGCGCCTCGACCGGCCAGCTGCGCCTGCGTCTGGTCGACGCCCGCCGCATCAATCCCGATTCGATCATGCCGGCGTATTACCGCACCGAAGGCCTGGCCCTGGTGCCGCCGGCGCTGCGCGGCAAGCCGATCCTCGACGCCCAGCAGATCGAGGACGTGGTCGCTTACCTGCATACCCTGGAGAGACCGTGACACCGCGCACATCCTTTGACGCAAGGCGCAGGCAGCTGCTCGCCGCCGGCGCCGGCCTCGGCCTGATCGTGCTGGCACGCCCGGCGCTGGCAGCACCCGACACCCTGGCGCAGGCAATTGCCGCATTCGCGGGCGACCGGCCGGTGACCGTCGGCCGCGTGGTGCTGGATGTGGCAACCCTGGTCGACAACGGCAACACGGTGCCGATCTCGGTCACGGTCGACAGCCCGATGACGGCGGCCTCCCACGTCACCGCCATCGCGGTGTTCAACGAACGCAATCCCCAGCGCGATGTCGCCCGCTTCCTGCTGACACCGCACAGCGGCCGCGCCCATGTGTCGACCCGCATCCGCCTGGCGACCTCGCAAAAGCTCACTGCCGTGGCGCGCATGAACGACGGCAGCTTCTGGTCGCAGACGGTCGACATCGTCGTCACGCTGGCCGCCTGCATCGAGGGCGACTAGATGGCACGCGCACTCATCAATGCGCCGGCGGCGGCGCGCGCCGGCGAGATCATCGAAATCCGCACCCTGATCACCCATCCGATGGAAACCGGCTTTCGTCCCGGTGCCGACGGCAAGACGCTGCCGCGCGACATCATCAGCCGCTTTACCTGCCGGTACAACGGCGAACTGGTGTTTTCTGCGGAACTGTTTTCGGCCGTTGCGGCCAATCCCTTCATTGCGTTTCATACGGTGGCAACGAAGAGCGGCGTGCTGGCATGTACCTGGGAAGGCGACAATGGTTTCATGGAATCGGCATCGGTGCCGATCACGGTAATAGGGTAATGGGCGAACGCAGCGCAGCGCTTGCCAGGCGCGTCGTGCGATCGGTGCTGGCGCTGCTGCTGGCAGGCGCGGGGGCAACCGATCCTGCCGCTGCCGCTGCTGCCGGTGCGGCGACGCTGCGCGATGCGCCTGCCGTACCGGCAGCGGTCACGCCGCCCGACCCGCGCCGTTCCGGCGCCGCGTTCATGAGCGCCTCGACCCAGGCAATGCAGCGTGACGACAGCCTCAACCCCGGCATGCTGTGGGTAAAGGACGGCGAGGCGCTCTGGCAGGCGACGACCGATGCCCGTCCCCATGGCGCCGGTACAGTCGCAGGCAGCGCAAGCCGGCAGTCCTGCGCCGCCTGCCATGGCGACGCCAGGCGCAGCATGCGCGGCGTGGCGGCGCGTTATCCGGCTTTCGACGAAGGCTTGCAACGGCCGCTGACGCTGGCCGGGCGCATCAACCAATGTCGCCAGAAGCAGCAGCAGGCGCCGGCATGGCGGGCCGAGAGCGCCGAACTGCTGGCCATGGAAAGCTATGTCGCCTTCCAGTCGCGTGCAATGCCGATTGCGCCGCCCGCCGATGCGCGACTGCAGCCGTACCGGGAACGCGGCCGCCAGCGCTACCTGCAGCGGCTCGGACAGCTCGATTTGTCCTGCGCCCATTGCCACGATGAACGCGCCGGCCTGCGTCTGGGCAGCAGCCTGATACCGCAGGCCCATCCCGACGGCTATCCGGTCTACCGCCTGGAGTGGCAGGGTGTCGGCTCGCTGGAGCGGCGCCTGCGCAACTGCATGAGCGGCGTGCGCGCCGAACCCTTTGCCTACGGTTCGGTCGAACTGGTCGAGTTGCAACTGTATCTGGCGGCGCGGGCGCGCGGCATGCCGGTCGACGCGCCGGGCGTGCGGCCCTAGCGGCAGGCCAGGACACTCGTGGTGCGTACCAGGCTCCGCCAGGGATTTTTTTGATCCGGACCATGCGGCAGTTGTCGAAAGCACCTGCAAACTGCGCCGGATGCACAACGATGCAACAGAAAAAACAGGTTGAAACACGCGCTGGCGAAATTGCTTGTGCCGTGCCGCCTGCCCGGCTTAGGATTCCTACAGGCATTATTTTTGACAGGTCCTGAACCGGTCAGAACTGATCCCGCGGTCACGCCCTGCCTGGCGTGCGCGACACCGATCCG
>JANXSS010000510.1 GCA_025356535.1 Herminiimonas sp. | reverse complement strand
CTTCGATGTGCAGCCCGGCGTGGACCAGAGCGAAGTACGCTCCCTGCAGGACTGGCTGGTGCGGCCCGCCTTGCGCATCGTGCCGGGGGTAGCCGACGTCGTCAGCTTCGGCGGCACCATCAAGGAATACCAGATACGCATCGACCCAGACCGCTTGAAGCGCTACGGCGTGACGATCGACCAGGTCAGTCTTGCGCTGACCAACAACAGCGCCAATGTCGGCGGCGGCCTGCTGCGCCGTGGCGACGAGTCGCTGGTCATCCGCAGCCAGGGAATCTTCACCAGCATCGACGAGATCGGCCGCACGCTCGTTCTGGCCAGGAACGGCCGCACCGTGCAGGTGGCCGACGTCGCCGAAGTCGTGGCCGGCTCGCGCCAGCCGTCGGGCATCGTCGCCTTCAACGGCAACGACAGCGTGGTCGAAGGCATCGTCCAGATGACCAAGGGCGGCAATGCCGCCAACATCATCGCCGACGTGCGCCTGGCCGTCGATGCGATCAACAAGAAACTCCCCGCCGGCGTGCGCATGCGGGCCATCTACGACCGCACCACGCTCATCGACCATACCGTCCACACCGTCGCCGAGAATCTGCTGATCGGCGCCGGGCTGGTGATTGCCATCCTGATGATATTTCTGGGTAACTGGCGTGCCGCACTGATCGTCGCGATGGTGATTCCGCTCTCGCTTCTGGGCGCCTTCATCATGCTCGACCTGCGCGGCATTCCCGCCAACCTTATTTCGCTGGGCGCGGTCGACTTCGGCATCATCATCGACAGCGCGGTGGTGATGGTCGAGGCGCTGATGGTGCGCCTGGCGCTGCAGGAGTGCAGTACCGCGCCGGTTGCCACCTATGCGCAAAAGAAAGGTACCCTGCGCGACACCGTCGTCGGCCTGGGCCATCCGATCCTGTTTTCGAAGGCGATCATCATCGTCGCCTTCCTGCCGATCTATACCTTCCAGCGGGTGGAAGGGAAGATCTTTTCACCGGTCGCCTTCACGCTCAGCTTTGCGATTTTGGGCGCCGTGGTGCTGACGATGACCCTCGTTCCCGCCTGCCTGGCCTGGACGATCAAGCGCTATCCGATGGGGGAGCGGCATCATCAGTGGATGAGCAACCTGCAGCAGGGTTACCGGCGCCTGTTGACGAAGGCGCAGCTGCGCCGGGCGCCGGTGCTCATCGCGTCGCTTGCCATACTGCTGGTGACCGGCGCCGCCGCACCGCTGCTGGGCAGCGAGTTCCTGCCAAAACTCGATGAAGGCAACATCTGGCTGACGATCACCCTGCCGCCCTCGACCGCCCTGGAAAAGACCCGGCAGGTCGAGCAGCTGGTGCGCAGGATCCTGCGCGGCTACCCCGAGGTGGGCAACGTCGTCACGCAGATCGGCCGGCCCGACGACGGCACCGATCCGAAAGGGCCCAACAACATCGAAATCCTGGCCGACCTGAAGCCGCGCGAGCGCTGGCGCTTCCATGACAAGGAGGCGCTGATTGCCGACATGTCGGCCAGCCTGCGGGCCATTCCAGGCGTGCCGACCAATTTTTCGCAAGTCATCGAAGACAACGTCGAGGAAGCGCTTTCCGGCGTGAAGGGTGAGATCGCCGTCAAGATATTCGGACCGGATCTTGCCGTTCTCGCGCAGAAAAGCGATGAGATCGCATCCGTGTTGCGCGGCATCGATGGCGCCGCCGACGTTGCGGCAATCAGGATCGGCGGCCAGACCGAAGTCGACATCAAGATCGACCGCGAGAAGATCGCCCGCCTCGGCATCAATGTGGCCGACGTCAATGCCGCCATCCAGACGGCGATCGCCGGGTCCGTCGTCAATACGTTTTTCGAAGGCGACAGGCGGGTCGACATCAGCATCCGCCTGCAACCGGCTTATCGCGATTCGATGCAGGCGCTGGCGGCGCTGCAGGTGAACCTGCCGGGCGGCGCCGGCACGGTTTCGCTGGGCGAACTCTGTCGCATCGGCGTACGCCAGGGTCCGGCGCGCATCAGCCGTGAGGCCGGCGGGCGCAACGGCTCGATCAAGGCCAACCTGCTGGGCCGGGACCAGGGCAGTTTCGTCGCGGAGGCGCAGCAGAAGGTGCGTGCCCGGGTGCCGCTGCCACCGGGCTACGAACTGACCTGGGGCGGGCAGTTCGAAAACCAGCAACGGGCGGTCAAGCGCCTGCAGGTCATCGTTCCCCTGACGTTCCTGCTGATCTTCCTGCTTCTGTTCTCGGCTTTTCGCTCCGTCAAGCGCGCGCTGCTCGTGCTGGGCATCGTGCCTTTCGCGCTGGTCGGCGGGGTGATCGGCCTGGCCGTCGCAGGACTGCATTTTTCGGTATCGGCTGCAGTCGGCTTCATTGCCGTTGCCGGCATTTCCGTGCAAAACGGCGTCATCATGGTCGAGCAGATCGTCGCCCTCTCGCGCACTGAAAGCAGCGCCGCCATGGCGGCAATCGAGGGCGCGGTGTCGCGCCTGCGGCCGATCCTGATGACGGCCCTGATGGCGGGGCTGGGACTCCTGCCTGCCGCACTGTCGCACGGCGTCGGCTCCGAGACACAACGTCCCTTTGCGGTCGTGATCGTCGGCGGCATCGTTTCGGCCACGATCTTCACGCTGCTTCTGGTGCCGCTCGCATTCGGTTACTTCATCGAAAAAAACGAAGGCGAGTAAGAAACGGGCGTTTTGTCCGGCGCAGCGAAAGGACCGGCCGGCCTCTTGCGCGCAGCCCGGGCGCCCATGGGTTTTCCTGAAAAGCGATACACTTGCGCACTATTTAAATAATGCCGTGACATGCTGCCCAGGCGCAGACCATTGCCGGAAGTACGCAACAACCAACAAGGGATATAAAAATGACAATCAGCTTCCAACTCAACGGCAAACCGGTAACGGTCACTGCCGAAGCCGACACGCCGTTGCTATGGGTGATCCGTGACGAAATCGGCCTGACCGGCACCAAGTTCGGTTGCGGCGCGGCGCTGTGCGGCGCCTGCACCGTGCATCTCGACGGCAAGCCGGTGCGCTCCTGCCAGACGCCGGTGTCCGTCGCGGCGGGCAAGAAGATCGCCACCGTCGAATCACTGTCGGCCGACAATTCCCATCCGCTGCAAAAAGCCTGGATCGCCCATGACGTGCCGCAATGCGGCTATTGCCAGTCCGGCCAGTTGATGAGCGCCTCGGCGCTTCTGGCCACCAACAAGAATCCATCGGACGCCGATATCGACAGTGCGATGAACGGCAACATCTGCCGCTGCGGCACCTACAACCGCATTCGCGCCGCCATCAAATCTGCTGCCGCAGAAATGCGCAACAAGGCTTAAGGAAAGCGCCATGACAACCACACGCCGCGACTTCCTGAAAACCTCCGCCGTGCTTGGCGGTGGCCTGACCTTCGGGTTTGCCTTGCCGGGCGCATTGTCGCAAGCCGATGCCGCCGGTACACTCCATACGCCGAACGCCTGGGTGCACATTGCCGATGACAACACCGTCACGCTGATTTCGGCCCGCTCCGAAATGGGGCAGGGCGTCTACACCTCGTTGCCGATGTTGATCGCCGAAGAACTCGGCGTCGACATCAAAAAGATCAAGGTGGCGATCGCGCCGCCGAATGCGGTCTACACCAACGCCATGCTCGGCGCGCAGATCACCGGCGGCTCGACCTCGGTGCGCGAAGGCTGGGAAAAGCTGCGCATCGCCGGCGCCCAGGTGCGCACCATGCTCGTCAGCGCGGCTGCCAGCAAGTGGAATGTCGATGCATCGACACTGCGGGTCGACAACGGCAAGGTTCTCGGCGCCAACGGCAAGAGCGCGACATTCGGCTCGCTGGCCGAAGCCGCATCGAAACTGCCGGTGCCAAAGGATGTGGTACTGAAGGATCCGAAGGACTTCAAGATCGTCGGCAAGGCGACCAAGCGTCTGGACACGCCGCAGAAAGTCAACGGCACGGCGGTCTACGGCATCGACGTGAAATTGCCCGGCATGGTGTATGCCTCGCTCGAACAGTGCCCCGTCATCGGCGGCAAGGTCGTCAGTTTCGATGCTGCAAAGGCCAAGGCGATGCCCGGCGTGATCGATGTCGTGCAGATCGACGACGGCGTGGCAGTCGTTGCCAACAGCTACTGGCGCGCCAAGAAAGCGCGTGAAACCCTAAGCGTGAAATGGGATGAAGGCGCTGGCGCAAAGCTCGACAACGCCGTCATGATGGCAGGCATCCGCAATGCGGAAAAAACCGCCAAGGTCCTCAGCATCAAGAAAACCGGCGACAGCGCCGCGGCGATGAAGGGTGCAGCCAAGACGCTGCAGGCACAGTATGAATCGCAGTTGCTGGCGCATGCAACGCTGGAGCCGCAGAACTTCACGGCCGACTTCAAGGATGGCAAATGCCTGGTGATCGGCCCGACCCAGTACCAGCAGGGCGCACAGGGTGCAGTGGCCAAGGCGCTCGGCCTGAAGCCGGAAGACGTGACGGTGCAGACGACTTTCATCGGCGGCGGTTTCGGCCGCCGGCTGGATGTCGACTTCATCGTCCAGGCGGCGCAGATTTCGAAGGCGGTCGGCAAGCCCGTCAAGCTGCTGTGGAGCCGTGAAGACGACACCACCCACGATTTCTATCGACCGATGGCGTTGCATCGCATGGCAGCGGGTCTGGACGCCAGCGGCAAGCCGGTTGCCCTGGATTTCCAGCTGACCTCGCAGTCGGTCACGCAGCGCCTGTTCGGGTTACCAAAAGATACGCTCGATCCGTTCATGGCCGAAGCCGCAGTCGTGGGCTACGACATACCCAACATGACCCAGGATCTGGTCATTCACGACAGCGGCCTGCGGGTCGGTTACTGGCGTTCGGTCAGCCATGCATTGAATGCCTTCGCCAATGAATGCTTCATCGACGAGATGGCTGCTGCCGCCGGCAAGGATCCGTATGCATTCCGGCTGGCGATGCTGCAGACCCAGCCGCGTTTCGCAAATGTATTGAAGCTCGCCGCCCAAAAGGCCGGCTGGGGTGCGCCGCTGCCGGCCGGCCATTTCCATGGCATCGCGCTCATGGAAGGCTACGATACCTACATGGCGCAGGTAGCCGAGATTTCGTTTGTTGACAATCAGCTCAAGGTCCATCGCGTGGTGGTGGCAGCCGACACCGGCCACATGGTCAATCCGGACACGGTGGAGGCGCAGCTGCAGTCGAGCGTCGCCTTCGGCCTGTCGGCGGCGCTGGGCGGGCAAATCACGCTCGACAAGGGACGCGTGCAGCAATCGAACTTCCACGACTATCCGGTGGTGCGCATGGCCGACATGCCGAAGATCGATGTCATCCTGGTGCAGAGCACGGAAAAACCCGGCGGCGTCGGCGAACCGGCAACGGCGCTGATCGGACCGGCAGTGGCAAATGCCCTCTTCGCCGCCACTGGCAAACGGGTTCGCAAGATGCCGCTGTCGGTCGACAACATCAGGACCGCGTAAGTACGTAAGTACGTAAGTACCTAAGCAACGGCGCAGGGCGCCGGCCGGAAGCGGTCGGCGCCATTTTTTTGCCTGGCGCTCGCATCGGCTCAGTAGGACAGCTTCGGATACCAGTCGGCGCCGCGTCCCGCAGGTGTCAGGTCGAGGATGTTCCACAGGGGCGTCGGGTCGGGCGCGCCGCGCGGGTCCTGGCCCGGGTCTTCGGTGCCGGCCAGCTCGGCGCCCCAGAAGTGCCGCACGTGCTTGTCCTGCCGGGTCCAGACATCGAGCGCCGGCCATTCGCTGCCATCGTCCGCGGTAGTTGTCAACCTAGTTGTCGCTTAAACCATTTTTTCAAGCTGCTTTTTTTAACTCGAATTGCGATGCCTGCAAGCCGGTTTTTTCGTCCGCCTGCCGGTCGGGATTCAGGTGCACAATTCCGATTGGTGTCCAGTT
>JANXSS010000502.1 GCA_025356535.1 Herminiimonas sp. | reverse complement strand
CTACAAGGACTTGCGCAGATTGACGGGCGGGATCTTGAGTGCTTCGCGGTATTTAGCTACGGTGCGGCGCGCGACCACCATGCCTTGTTCGCCCAACATTTCTGCAATCTTGCTATCAGAAAATGGAATTTTCGGGTCTTCGGCTCCTATCAGCTGTTTGATCAATGCGCGGATGGCGGTCGATGAAGCTTCGCCACCTGCTTCCGTTGCAACATGACTACCAAAAAAATATTTCAACTCAAACATGCCATGCGGGGTAAGCATGTATTTTTGTGTTGTCACACGGGAAATGGTGCTCTCGTGTAAACCCAGTGTATCAGCTATCTCGCGCAAGACAAGAGGTCGCATTGCCACGGCGCCATGCGAGAAAAAGTTTCTTTGTCTATCGACAATTGCCTGAGCAACACGAAGAATCGTGTCGAATCGCTGCCGCATGTTCTTGATCAGCCACTTGGCTTCCTGCAGCTGCGAGGTGAGCGATCCATCGCCCTTGCTCTGCTTGAGGATGTTGGCGTACATCGAGTTGATGCGCAGGCGCGGCATCACATCATGGTTTAACATGACCTGCCAGCCGGCGCGGGTGCGCTTGACGATCACGTCCGGCACCACGTAGTCCGACGCGCCGGAGGCGAACGATGCGCCCGGATGCGGATTGCACTGGCGGATGATGCATTGCGCCTCGCGCAGATCCTCGTCGTCGCAGTCGAGCGCTTTTTTCAGCTTGGTGAAGTCGCGCTGGGCAAACAGGGTCAGGTATTTCTCGACGATGGCCAGCGCCAGGCGGCGCGTGACCAGTGCCACCTTGGGCATGCGGCGAATCTGCAGCGCCAGGCATTCGGCTGCATGCCGCGCGCCCACGCCGGGCGGATCGAAACTCTGCACCATCTTCAGCGCAATCGACAGTTCATCGAGATCGACCTCGAGTTCGGCCGGCAGGCGCGCGTGGATCTCTTCCAGCGGCTCTTCGAGATAGCCGCTTTCGTTCAGGGCGTCGATGACCAGTTCGATCAGGGCGCGATCGCGCACGGCGCGCACGGTCACGCGCATCTGTTCGAGCAGGTGCTCGCGCAGCGTCGACTCCTGCGCTTCGAGCTGCGGGCGGGCGTCGTCGTCGTCCGGCGCCTTGGCGGTCTTGGCGACATCGTCGAAGCTCCACTCGGCTTCGCCGTTGGTGTCGGCCGCCGGCGTGTCCGGCGCGTCGAAGCCTTCGCCATCGGCCGCCGGCGCGGCATTGGCTTCGACGCTGGCGCCTTCCGGCGTGCTGCCGACCGCGCCGATGGCGCCGTCGGCCAGAAGGCGCACCGAATGGTCGAGCGGATCGTCGACCCGCTCCAGCAACGGATTGTCGGACAGCATCTGCTCCAGTTCCTGGTGCAGCTCCAGGGTCGAGAGCTGCAGCAGCCGGATCGACTGCTGCAATTGCGGCGTCAATGCCAGGTGTTGCGAGACGCGAAGTTGTAGGCTCTGTTTCATGAGTGTCGGGGCCCTGGCGTCACATGCGGAAGTGTTCGCCGAGATACACCCGGCGCACCGATTCGTCGGCGATGATGTCGTCGGGCCGCCCGCTTGCCATGACCGCCCCCTGGTTGATGATGTAGGCGCGGTCGCAGATGCCGAGCGTCTCGCGCACGTTGTGGTCGGTGATCAGCACGCCGATGCCGCGCTCCTTCAAAAAGCGCACGATGCGCTGGATCTCGATGACGGCGATCGGGTCGACGCCGGCAAACGGCTCATCGAGCAGCACGAAGCGCGGATTGGTGGCCAGCGCACGCGCGATTTCGACCCTGCGGCGTTCGCCGCCAGATAACGACAGCGCCTGGTTGTCGCGCAGCTTCTCGATCTGCAGCTCGGCCAGCAGGGTATCGAGCCGCTCCTCGATCTGCGCCTTGTTCATCGGCCGGCCGTCGACCCGCTGCAATTCCAGCACGGCGCGGATGTTGTCTTCCACCGAGAGCTTGCGAAACACCGAGGCTTCCTGCGGCAGGTAGGACAGGCCGAGGGTGGCGCGGCGGTGGATCGGCAGGCGCGAGATGCCGATGCCGTCGAGGTCGATCTCGCCGGCGTCCAGCGGCACCAGGCCGACGATCATGTAGAACGAGGTAGTCTTGCCGGCGCCGTTCGGACCCAGCAGACCGACGACTTCACCGCTTGCCACCTGCAGCGAGACGTCGCGCACGATCTGGCGGGCGCCGTAACTTTTCTGCAGGCCGCGCACGGAAAGAGTGCTGCTCATCATGGGGCTTTCGGTTCAGGTTTCGGTTCGGATTTTGCTTCGGCCCGCGGCTGGATCACCGCCTTGATGCGGCCGGTGCCGGGTTTCGCGCCCGGCGCATTGTTGTTGACCGAAATGAATTCGGCCCGGGTGTCGTAAGAGATGAAGTCACCCTCGACTTCATCGGTGGCCCGGGTGCTTTCGAGGCGCCGCAATTTCGCTTTCGAGAACAGCTTGACGAGTTCGGCGCGACCGTCGTATTCGATGCGCTCGGCCTGGCCTTCCACCCACAGGTCGGGACCGCCGTCGCGCTTCTGGCGAAACGTCGCCAGCACGCCGGGCGCGGCGTACATCGTCGCCGACTGGTAGCCGGCGCGGTCCTGCGTCACCACCACCCGCGCGGCCTTCATCAGCAGCGAGCCGCGGGTGAGGATGACGTTGCCGGTAAAGGTATTGATCTGCTTGACGTCGTCATACGTCATCTGGTCGGCGGCGATATCGGTGGCTTTGCCGGCGTCGGCCTTTTCAGCGTAAGCCAGGCCGCTCATGAAAATGTTGAGCAGGCACAGCGAGGTTAAGAAAAGTCGTTTCATCATGCTTCCTGTGATTTGCTCGCGGCGACACGGCCCGCCGGTGCCGACACCGCTGCTTCGGGTCTCGTCATCGGCGCTCAATTGGCTGCCTTGACCTCAGCGCGCGGCGGATAGGTGCCATGCACCCGCTGCGCCATGCGCAATTCGCGCGTGGCATTGTTGACGTACATGCCGGTGCCGGTCATGTGCGCGCTGCCAAGCGTCATGTCGACGGCGCGGTCGGTCTGCAGCACATCGTCGTCCGGCAGGACCAGGACATAGTCGGACTTCAAATGAAAATGGTCGGTCGTGGCCGATGCCGGGCGGTCGGCTTCTACCTTGTCGATCATGTGGATCTTGCTGCTGTCGGGAACCGCCAGCGCGCGCTCGGAACGGACCGTCAGCGGCGGCTGGTCCTGGCTCAGGCTGTGGATCACCGGCAGCGTGATTTCGTAGGTGTCGTCCACCGGCCGGTGAATCATGCGCGCGCCGGTCACGGTGTAGCGGGCTTCGCCGGTCTTCGACATTCGCACGAAATTGAAACGTTCCACATAGTAGTCCGGTTCGTTGCTGCGCGACGCCTGCGCATCGTCGCCCCCGGTTGTCTGGATGACCTGCAGCAGCCAGAAGCTGCCGAGCGCTGCGGCGACTGCGCCGCCAAGCAGCAGCAGCAGCCGGTAGCGATGGGCGCTGCGGCGCGAGCGTAGCAGCGCGGTCATGTGCGCCTCATGCCAGGTAAGGCGCCAGCGCCGCCTCGTACCGGCCCTGCGCACGCAGGATCAGGTCGCAGACTTCCCGCGCGGCGCCATGTCCGCCCGCGGCCTGCGTGACATAGTGCGCCCGCGACCGCACTTCGGCATGCGCGGCCGGCACGCTGGCGGCAAATCCGACGCGGGTAAGCACCGGCAGGTCGACCCAGTCGTCGCCCAGGAAGCCGCAATCCTGCGCACCGGTGGCCGTGGCGGCGCACAGCGCCTCGAAGGCAGTGCGCTTGTCGTGCACGCCCTGCGCCACGTGCGCCACGCCGAGGTCGGCGGCGCGGCGGGCGACGATGGCCGAGCTGCGCGCACTGATGATTGCCGTGACGATGCCGCATTGCTGCAGCAGCTTGATGCCGTGGCCGTCGAGCACGTTGAAGCGCTTGATCAGCTCGCCATCGGCGCCGTACTGCAGGCTGCCGTCGGTCAGGATGCCATCGACGTCGAAGATCATCAGGCGCACGCTTGCGGCACGGGCCATGGCAGACAGCAGGGCGTCGGCTGCCATCAGATCACCTTGGCGCGGGTCAGGTCGTGTATGTGCAGGGCGCCGACCAGGCGGCCGGCATCATCGGCCACCAGCAGCTGGTTGATGCGGTAGCGCTCCATCATCTCGACGGCTTCGACTGCCAGCTGGTCCGGACCGATGGTGCGCGGGCCGGCATGCATGACGTCGGCTATCGACAACTTGGTGAAGTCCTGCACGTGCTCGATCAGGCGGCGCAGGTCGCCGTCGGTAAAGACGCCGACCGGCTTGAAGGCCGCATCCACCACCGCCGTCATCGCCATGCCCTTGCGGGTAATTTCGAGCAATGCCGCCGACAGGCTGACGTCGACAGTCACGCTCGGTATGGCGTCGCCGCTGCGCATGACGTCGCGCACATGCGTGAGCAGGCGCCGCCCCAGCGCGCCACCGGGATGGGAGCGGGCGAAATCGTCTTCGCCAAAACCGCGCGCGTCCAGCAGCGCCACCGCCAGCGCGTCGCCCATCGCCAGCGCAGCGGTGGTGCTGGCGGTGGGCGCGAGGTTCAGCGGACAGGCTTCCTGCGCCACCCGCACGTTCAGGTGCACATGCGCCAGCTCGGCCAGGGTCGAGGCATCGTTGCCGGTCATGGCAATCAGGTGGGCACCCATGCGCTTGATGATCGGCACGATCGCCAGCAGCTCGCTGGCTTCGCCGGAGTTCGAAATGGCGATCAGGACATCGCTCTCGGTGATCATGCCAAGGTCGCCGTGCGAAGCCTCGGCGGCATGCACGAACAGCGCCGGTGTACCGGTGGAAGCGAGGGTGGACGCGATCTTGCGGGCGATGTGGCCCGACTTGCCGATGCCGGAGACGACGACCCGGCCATTGCAGGCCAACAGCAGGCCGATGGCGCGCGCAAACGGGTCGTCGGCGCGATCGGTTATGCGGTCCTTCAGGCCGACGATGGCATCGGCTTCGATCTGCAGGGTGGTGCGGGCAAGCTGCAGGGCGCGCTGCGCGGCGACTGTGTCAAATACGGTCGGCAGGGTTTTTGCATGGGTTAAACTCATGCGTAGAGTATAAACCAATTCGCTAAGCAAAAAACTTGCCAGACGCAAGAATAAGTTTGCCTTGCGTCGTCGCAAAGCTTCGCATCACCTACTTTATCCGACGTCCGATGATCTTTTCTTCCCTCGAACTGGCGCTCCTGCTGCTGGGCGCAGCAGTGCTGGGCGTGGTGGCATTCAGGATGATGCACCTGCCGCCGATGCTGGGTTATCTGGTGGTGGGCGCCGTCATCGGGCCGCATGCGCTGGGCTGGGCGCAGGACAGTACGGCCACCAGCACCCTTGCCGAATTCGGCGTGGTGTTCCTGATGTTTTCAATCGGCCTGGAATTCTCGCTGCCAAAGCTCATGGCAATGCGGCGCATCGTCTTCGGCCTGGGCCTGGCGCAGGTGCTGCTCACGGTGGTCATCACGATGCTGTTCGGCTGGCTGTGCGCGCGCTTTCTGCCGCAGGTCATCGACATCACCTGGCAGGCGGCTTTCGCGCTGGGCGGTGCGCTGGCGATGTCGTCCACCGCAATCGTCTCGAAACTGCTGACCGAACGGCTGGAGCTGGAAAGCGAACACGGCCAGCGCATCATGAGCGTCTTGCTGTTCCAGGATCTGGCGCTGGTGCCGCTGCTGATCCTGGTGCCGGCGCTGACCCATCCGGGTGGCGACCTGGTCAGGACGCTGGCCGTGGCTGGCTTCAAGGCAGTGGTGGTGCTGGTGCTGCTGCTGTTCATCGGGCAGAAACTGCTGCGCGGCTGGTTTCGCATCGTCGTCCAGCGCCGCTCGCAGGAACTGTTCATGCTCAACCTGCTGCTCATTACCCTGGGCGCGGCCTGGATCACCGAGCGCGCCGGCCTGTCGCTGGCGCTGGGCGCATTCGTGGCCGGCATGCTGATCTCCGAGACCGAATACCGGCACCAGGTGGAAGAAGACATCAAGCCGTTTCGCGATGTGCTGCTGGGCCTGTTCTTCATCACCATCGGCATGCTGCTCGACCTGCCGCTGGTGCTGCAGCACTGGTGGCTGGTGCTGCTGTTGCTGATCGGCCCGGTGCTGATGAAGTTCGGCCTGATCACGGCGCTGGCGAAATTCTTCGGCGCTTCCACCGGCGTGGCGTTGCGCACCGGCCTGGGCCTGGCGCAGGCCGGCGAATTCGGTTTCGTGCTGCTGAGCCAGGCCGACGACCTCAAGCTGTTGCAGCCGCTGCTGGTGCAGCTGATCCTGGCGTCGATGGTGCTGTCGATGCTGGTCGCGCCGTTTTTGATTGCGAAGGCCGACGCGATCGTGCTGAAGCTCTCGGCCAACGACTGGATGGTGCAGTCGCTGGCCCTGACGCGCATTGCCAGCCGCAGCATGACCACCAGCCGGCACGTGATCATTGCCGGCTTCGGGCGCAGCGGCCAGAACCTGGCGCGGATGCTGGAAGAGGAAAGCATTGCCTACCATGCGCTCGACCTGGAGCCGGACCGGGTCTCCGAGGCGCAGGCCAGCGGGGCCACCGTCTCCTACGGCGACGCGGCACGCCGGGAAAGCCTGATCGCCGCCGGCATCCACCGCGCAGCGGCCCTGGTGATCACCTACACCAATACCGCCTCGGCATTGAAGGTGCTGCATTTTGCCCATGAACTGGCGCCGAACCTGCCGGTGATCGTACGCAGCCACGACGACACCGATCTCGACAAGCTGCGCGCCGCCGGTGCAACCGAAGTGGTGCCGGAGCTGATGGAAGGCAGCCTGATGCTGGCCTCGCATGCGCTGGTGCTGCTGGGCGTGCCGCTGCGGCGCGTGCTGCACCGCGTCCAGAGCGCCCGCGACGAACGCTACGCCTCCCTGCGCGGCTATTTCCACGGTGCCGGCGATGCGGCCGACAGCGCCGATCATCCGCACGTGCGGCTGCATTCGGTGACGTTGGGCGCGCGCGCGGCCGGCATCGGCAAAAGTGTCGGCACGCTTGGCCTGGGGCAGATCGGCTGCGACATCAGCATGCTGCGCCGCGCCAGGGATCGCATCGACGTGACCGACGCCACGGTTCTGCAGGCCGGCGACACGGTGGTGCTGCGCGGTGCGCCGGGCGCCGTGGCGCTGGGCGAGGCGCGCCTGCTGAAGGCCTGAGGCGCTGTCTTCGGTACTGCGCAGGCAATGGGAGCGATGACGGCTTACGGCCGTGCGAGCGGACCCTGACCGCGCCCGCCCGGTCGCGGCTTGAGCCCGGGTTCTGCCGCATCGTCATGCTTGCGCTTGGCGCCTTGTCCCGCTGCCGCAGGGCTTGCCGCCGCTGCGGTGCCGGTTGCCCGGGCCACCTGGCTTCTGGTAATCAGGGCCTCCAGCAGCGGCACGTCGCGCCGGGCCTTTGCAGCCCTTGCTGCGTCGAGGCCATGATTGCAATCGGCCTCCTTGCGCCGCTTCAACGCTGCCAGCGTCAGGACCGGTATGCCGGCGATCATCTCGCGCTCGGACAGCGCCGGCAGTGTTCCCTGCTTGTTCTTGACGAGATCGATCGGCATGCCATTGAAGCGGTAATGAAAATCGCCGCTGTCATCCGGCGGCGGTGGCGTGAACAGGGCGCCGCTGCCGGGCGTCGTTTGTTTTTTTTTCGAAACAGGCGAAAGCGGTGTCGTCGATCTGGATGTCGGCATCCGCAAAATCACGGATTTTCCGGCCATCGAGGTTGGCCGCGTGAATGTTCATTGCGACGCTGCCGGTGAAGGCCCAGGCCGACGGCAGTTCGCGATGCAGGTGCACCACCAGTTGCGCCAGCGTCGGACACGCCAGGCGCTCGACCAGAAATAGCGTTGACGGCAGATCCCTGATTGCATGGAGCTGCGGCATGCCGGTCGCCTTTACCGGCGTCGAGGGAGCCGATGATGCAGCGCGGGAAGCCCGCGGGGAGCCGGCCATGGCGCTGCCGGACGAACTGCCCGGGCGGCCTGGACTACCCGCACGGTCCGGCACGCCGGCGAGGCCGGCACGTCGTGCAGGAGAACCGGGCTGCGGGTGGCGGTCAGGGGGCGATTGCGGCGTTGCGCCGGCAGGAAGCGGGCCGGCCGGCAGGCCGCCGGCGGCGGCTGGCGTTGAGGTTGTCGTGGTTGGGGAAAGTTTGGGCAGCACGGATTTTTCTGTCAGGGTTGATGTATTTACAAAACGGCATGGCCGGCGGCGCATCGTAGTGCGCGGCGCCGCAGAACCGCTGCCCGTGCACGCATCGCTTTATGGATCACCGCACTTTCACTACAATTGCCGACCGGATCGACAAGTTACAAGCGCTGCAACGCATGCCGGTCTTGCCCTGCTGCGCTTCATCCGATCCTCGGTTGATCGCCTGCCAATGTTTTTATCGCCGTTCCTGAAAGGACCGTTTCCGATGTCGACTCCCGTCAAGGTCATCCTGATGCTGGTGGCTGCCCTGGTGGTGCTGGGCGCCGTTGCTGCCTGCTCGCCGCTGCAGACCATCAATGCGCTCACGCCCAGCAGCACCTACACGCTCACCGAAGGCATTGCCTTCGGCAGCGATCCGCGCGACCGGCTCGACATCTATACACCCAGTGGCGCCGCCGGCAGCGCGCCGGTGGTGGTGTTCTTCTACGGCGGCAGCTGGAACATGGGCAGCCGCAGCGACTACAAATTCGTCGGCGAGGCGCTGGCCTCGCGCGGCATCGTCGCCGTGATTGCCGATTACCGGCTGTATCCGCAGGTGCGCTATCCGGCATTCCTGGAAGATTCGGCAGCCGCGGTTGCCTGGACCGCCAGGCAGGTGCAACGCTACGGCGGCGACCCGAAACGCCTGTTCGTCATGGGTCACAGCGCCGGCGGCTACAACGCCGCGATGGTGGCGCTCGATGCGCGCTGGCTGGCAAAAAGCGGCCAGACACCGGCAATCCTGCGCGGCTGGATCGGCCTGGCCGGACCCTACGACTTCATACCGATCAAGGACGAGAACGTGCGTCCGGTATTTTTTTTCCCGGACACGCCGCCCGAGTCGCAGCCGATCAATCATGTCACTGCAGCAGCGCCGTCGACGCTGCTGATCGCCTCCAGCAAGGATAGCCTGGTCGACCCGGCCAGAAACACCGGCGCTCTGGCAGAAAAACTGCGCGGCGCCGGCGTCAGGGTCAGTGAGATCTATACCGATCACACCAGTCACACCAGCCTGGTGGGCTCGCTGGCGCGGCCGCTGCGGGGCCTGGCGCCGACGCTCGATCTCATCGACGGATTCATCAAGTCCGATGGCGGGCGCAATGGCGCGGCCGGGACAGCGGCTGCCGGCCGCACGCCTGCCGCGGCGGCCGTCCAGTGAACTGCAGCCAGTTGAAAGCACGGCATGCAGGTGCTTGAGCGGATCTTCGGCATCATCGTGCCGGTGTTCGTCATCATCGCGCTCGGCTATGGCTATGCCCGCCTGCGCGGCAGGACGGTGCAGGCCGACATGGCGGCCGTCAACCGGGTCAGCATGGACGTGCTGCGCCCGCTGCTGGTGTTCACCGCCCTGGCGGCGCGCGACTTCGACCTGGCGCACAACAGCCTGCTCATTGCTGCCGGCGCCGCGATTTCCCTTGGCTCGGGCCTGCTGGCCTGGCCGGTTGCGCGACTGCTTGGTTACGACGTGCGCAGCTTCGTGCCGCCCATGATGTACAACAACTGCGGCAACATGGGCCTGCCGCTGGCGGTACTCGCCTTCGGCAGCGCTAGCCTGTCGGCCGCGGTGGCGCTCTTCATGGCCTGCAACCTGGTGTATTTTTCGTTCGGCATCGCCCTGCTGCGCCGGGGACGGCGCGCCGACGCCACCGCCGGCGCCGTCTCGCCCTGGCAACTGCTGCTCAGTCCGATGATGATCGCCATGCTGGTCGGCGTGGTCTTTGCAGCACTGCACCTGAACCTGCCGGCGCCGCTGTTCCAGGCATTGAAGCTGCTGGGCGAAGCCTGCATTCCGATCATGCTGTTTTCGCTGGGCGTGCGCATGGTCGAGGTCAGCTTCAAGAGCTGGCAGATCGGCATGGCCGGCGCCATCGTCTGCCCGGTGGCCGGACTGCTGGTGGCCGCCATGCTCGACTTCATGCTGCCATTGACGGCCGTGCAGCGCGGCCAGATGTACCTGTTTGCGGCATTGCCGCCGGCGGTGCTGTGCTTCATGGTGGCCGAGCGCTACCGCCAGGAGCCGGACAAGGTCGCCGCCATCGTCCTGCTCGGCAACCTGGCCGCGGTCGGTTTCGTGCCGTTCGGCCTCTGGCTCGGCTTGCGTTAGCCGGCACGCCTGCGGCATCGTCCTGCCGGCGCTGCAGTTCCGATGCCGTTGCGCCCTACGCGGATTTCTTGAGCTTCACCAGCGGCGCCAGGTACTGGCCGGTAAAGCTTGCCGGATTGCGCGCCACATCCTCGGGCGTGCCGGTGGCGATGATCTGGCCGCCGCCGGCGCCGCCTTCCGGGCCCAGGTCGATGACCCAGTCGGCGGTCTTGATGACGTCGAGATTGTGCTCGATGATGACGACCGTGTTGCCCTGGTCGCGCAGGCGGTGGATGACTTTGAGCAGCAGGTCGATGTCGTGAAAGTGCAGGCCGGTGGTCGGCTCGTCGAGGATGTAGAGCGTGCGCCCGGTGTCGCGCTTGGACAATTCCAGCGACAGCTTGACGCGCTGCGCCTCGCCGCCCGAGAGCGTGGTGGCGCTCTGCCCGAGCCGGATGTAGCCGAGACCGACGTCGAGCAGCGTATGGAGCTTCCTGGCAATCACCGGCACCGGCTTGAAGAATTCATGCGCTTCCTCCACCGTCATGGCCAGCACCTCGGTGATGTTCTTGCCCTTGTACTGGACTTCGAGCGTCTCGCGGTTGTAGCGCTTGCCGTGGCAGACATCGCACGGCACGTACACGTCGGGCAGGAAATGCATCTCGACTTTCAGGACGCCGTCGCCCTGGCAGGACTCACACCGCCCGCCCTTCACGTTGAAGGAAAAACGCCCGGCCGAATATCCGCGCTCCTTGGCTGCCGGAACGGTTGCGAACAAGTCGCGAATCGGCGTGAACAGGCCGGTGTAGGTGGCCGGATTGGAGCGCGGCGTGCGTCCGATCGGACCCTGGTCGACCGAGATCACCTTGTCGAAATGCTCCAGGCCCGACACCGATTCATGCGCGGCAGGTTCTGCCTGCGAGCCGTACAGGTGCCGCGCGGCGGCGTGATACAGGGTGTCGTTGACCAGCGTCGACTTGCCTGACCCCGACACGCCGGTCACGCAGGTGAGCAACCCCACCGGCAGGTCGAGCCGCACGTTTTTCAGGTTGTTGCCGCTGGCGCCTTCGATGACGAACTGCTTTTTTGGATTGGACGGCGTGCGCTTTTTCGGCACCGCGATCTGCAGGCTGCCGTTCAGGTACTTGGCGGTCAGCGAATCCTTGCTCTTCAAGATTTCCTTCAGCGTACCCTGGGCGATGATGGAGCCGCCGTGCACGCCCGCGCCCACGCCCATGTCGACGATGAAGTCGGCGGTGCGGATCGCGTCTTCATCGTGCTCGACC
>JANXSS010000492.1 GCA_025356535.1 Herminiimonas sp. | reverse complement strand
AACCAGGTCAACAACGTCCTGTGTTTCCCCTACATCTTCCGCGGCGCGCTTGACTGCGGCGCCACCACCATCACCGACGCGATACCTGATTAATGACAGTTTCGAATTGGATCGCATCATGACAACCACCGCCGAAGACACCCGACTTACCATCGCCGGAAAGACCTACCGTTCGCGCCTGCTGGTTGGCAGCGGCAAGTACCGCGACCTGCAGCAGACGCGCGAGGCGACCCTGGCCGCCGGCGCCGAGATCATCACGGTGGCAATCCGCCGTGTCAACATCGGGCAGGATCCGAATGCGCCGAACCTGCTCGACGCCGTGCCGCCGTCGGAGTTCACGATCCTGCCCAATACCGCCGGCTGCTACAACGCCGCCGACGCCGTCTACACCCTGCAGCTGGCGCGCGAACTGTTGAACGGCCACAAGCTGGTCAAGCTCGAAGTCCTCGGCGATGAAAAGACCCTGTTTCCCAACATGCCCGAGACCTTGAAGGCCGCCGAGACCCTGGTGCGCGACGGCTTCGACGTCATGGTCTACTGCAGCGACGATCCGATCCAGGCAAAGATGCTGGAGCAGATCGGTTGCGTGGCCGTCATGCCGCTGGCGTCCCTGATCGGCTCCGGCATGGGGATTCTCAATCCATGGAATCTGTCGCTGATCATCGAGCAGGCAAGCGTGCCGGTACTGGTCGACGCCGGTGTCGGCACGGCCTCCGACGCCGCAATCGCGATGGAACTCGGCTGCGATGGCGTGCTGATGAATACGGCGATTGCCGGTGCGCGCGATCCGGTCCTGATGGCGCGGGCGATGCGGCTGGCGGTCGAGGCGGGCCGGGCGGCTTATCTGGCCGGACGCATTCCGAAGCGTTTTGCCGCCTCGCCGTCCTCGCCGATGGCGGGCCGGACCACCTGAGAGTGGCCGGCTTGCGGCAGGCGCCCACGGCCGAAGTCGCGCCCATGGCAAAGCGGCCTTGCGTGCTGGTATTTGCCGGCGCCGACCCGAGTGGCGGCGCCGGCGTCCATGCCGACGTGCAGGCGATTGCCGCAGCCGGTGCGCATGCCTTGCCGGTGATCACAGTTTTGACCGTACAGGACAACAACCGCGTCCATGCGATCCATCCGGTGCCGGTCGAGCAGGTGCGTGCGCAGGCCGAAGCGCTGGTGGCGACGATTCCGATCGCGGCGGTGAAGATCGGCATCGTCGGCTCGCGGGCCAATGCCCTCTACATCGCCGCGCTGCTGACCGCGCTTAAAAGCACGCAGCCGGATTTGCCGGTGATCCTCGACCCGGTGCTGGCCAGCGGCCACGGCGATGCGCTGACGCGCGAGGATGCCGTCGCGGTCATCGCGCCCCTGCTGGCGCACGCCACGCTGCTCACGCCGAATCTGCCGGAGGCGCAGGCGCTGTGCCCGGGGGTGGCCGGTCCCGCGGCGCAAGCTGCCGCGCTGCTTGCGCGCGGCGCAACCCATGTACTGATCAAGGGCGGCCATGGCGCGGCCGACATGATCGTCAACCAGTGGTTTGCGGCGGACGGCAGCAGCCGCACCTGGCATTCGCCGCGCCTGCCGGGTGAATTTCACGGCAGCGGCTGCACGCTGGCGTCGGCCATCGCCGGCCGGCTCGCTGCCGGCGACACGATGCAGGATGCAATCGACAAGGGCCTGTTTTTTTGCGACCGGGCGCTGGCGCAGGCATTCGCCATCGCACCGGGGCAGGCGATACCGGCCCGCTCATCAACGATCGACAAGGAAATCCAATGAAAGGCCTGTATCTCGTTACCCCGGACTGGGACGATACCGAACGTCTGCTCGCCGTCACGACAGCCGCGCTCGAAGGCGGCGTCACGCTGCTGCAATACCGCCACAAGACCGCCCCGCCCGCATTGCGGCGCGAGCAGGCGAGCGCCTTGCTGGCGCTTTGCCGGCAGTTCGACTGTCCTTTCATCGTCAACGATCATGTCGATCTGGCGCTGGAGATCGGCGCCGATGGCGTGCATGTCGGCGGCACCGATGCGGCAGTTGCTGCGGTGCGCGCGCAGATCGGTGCGGCGCGCATCCTGGGCGCCTCCTGCTACGGCGACCTGGAACTGGCGAAGGCGGCGCATGCGGCCGGCGCCAGCTATGTTGCGTATGGCGGCTTCTACCCGTCGAAGGTAAAGAAATATCCGGTGACGACGGCGCTCGACATCCTGGTCCGGTCGCGCACTGCGGTGCCGTTGCCAAGCGTGGTCATCGGCGGCATGACGCCGGAAAATGCCGTGCCCCTGCTCGCCGCCGGCGCCGACATGGTGGCCGCCATCAGCAGCGTCTATCTGGCCGACGACCCGAAACAGGCGGCGCGGGCGTTTGCCGCGCTGTTCTAGGCCTGCCCGACGGGGAAACCGCCTGCCGCAGAGACAATTGCATATGCAACCGTTGCATATGCAATTAAAGCGCTATACTGGCAAGCATGAAAACCCATTCCGCCGACGCTGCGCCCAGGCCACAGGGGTGCACGAACTTCAAGTTGCGCCAGTTGATGCGTCGCGTCACCCATCTTTACGATGCCGAAATGGGCCGGATCGGGTTGAAGACGACACAGTTTTCCCTGCTTTCGATGATCGTCCTGAAGGGGCCGATGGGTCCCGGTGAAATTGGCCGGGCAATGTTGCTCGATGCCTCGACCGTCACCCGTAACCTGAAGCCGCTGGTCGATGCCGGCTGGCTTGTCGTCACCAGCGGTGCAAACGAGCGCAGCCGGCTGGTAACGGCGACCGACGCCGGGCGCGAGAAGCGCCAGCAAGCGCAACGCCACTGGAAGATTGCGCAAGAAAACATCAACACGCTGCTGGGCGTCGAGCGGGTGCTGGCGCTGCATGCGCTGGTCGACGATTGCCTGCCACTGCTTGCACCAACCGGGAGAAACCACGATGCCTGACACCAAAACGACTTCTGCCGCGGCCCCGGCCGGCACGGGCACCGCCGCGACACCGCGCTACCTGGGCGCATGGGTCGTCATTCTGGCCGCCGCCGGTGTCTACGCATTGACGATGGGCACCCGGCAAAGCATGGGCCTGTTTCTCAGTCCCCTCAATACCGCGACAGGACTGGGCGTCGGCAACATCAGCCTGGCGTTCGCCTTCGGCCAATTGTTCTGGGGCCTGACGCAACCGTTTGCCGGCGCCCTGGCCGACCGCGTGGGCGCCGGCCGGGTGCTGCTTGCAGGCGTGCTCCTGGTGGCGATCGGCACCATGATCACGCCCTTGATGACGACGACTGCCGGCCTGATCTTTGCCATCGGGGTGCTGGCCGCGGGCGGCGCCGGCATGGCAGGTCCGGCGGTGCTGATGGCAACCGCGCAACGCATGGTCGCGCCGGCGCGGCGCGGCATGGCCAGCGGCCTGGTCAATGCGGGTGGTTCGTTCGGACAGTTCGTGATGGCGCCGGTTGCCGGCGCCCTGATGATCGGCATCGGCTGGATGTCCGCGATGCAGGTGCTGGGGCTGATCATGCTGCTGGCGTTGCCTGGTGCCTACCTGCTGCGCGGCGCGCCGGCAGCGGCTGTGACTGCCGGGCCGCAACGGCTCGCAACCGGCCAGGCGATCCGCGCCGCGCTGGGCAACCGCAGTTACCTCATGCTCAGCGCCGGATTTTTCGTCTGCGGATTCCATGTCGCGTTTTTGGCCACGCACTTGCCCGGCGTGGTCGCCGCCTGCGGTTTGCCGTCCCAGTATGGCGCCTGGTCGCTGGCCATGGTGGGCTTGTTCAACATTGTCGGCAGCCTGGCGATGGGGTGGGCGGTCGGCCACTGGCGCATGAAGTCGCTGCTGGCGCTGGTCAATATTTCGCGGGCGGTGGCGATCCTGCTGTTCGTGCTGCTGCCGAAAAATGGCGCCGTGATGCTGGTCTTCGCCGCCTTCATGGGCCTGACGTTCCTGTCGACGGTGCCGCCGACGGCGGGACTGGTGTTCAAGTTCTTCGGGGCGGCCAACATGGCCACGCTGTTCGGCATCGTGTTGCTGGTGCACCAGGTCGGCGGCTTCCTGGGCGCCTCGCTCGGGGGCCGGGTGTTCGAGATGACCGGCAGCTATGACTGGGTCTGGTACATCGACATACTGCTGGCCGTGGGCGCCGCACTGATTCACCTGCCGATCCGGGAAGCGAAGCTGGCGCCGCCGAAACCGGCCGTTGCGGCGGCAACGTGAATGCAGCGATCATCAACAGCATCGAAGACGACGACGGCTTGCACTGCGTCGATGTCGGCCGCACCGACGATGGCCGGTTCTGGTTCAAGGTATTCCGGCGCGATCCGGAAGATTGCGGCCGCTGGACGCTGACCGCCGATTATTCGCATACGCTGTATGCGGTCGAAGCAGATGCCATCGCGGCAGCCGGCAGTCGGTTGCCCTGGCTTGAAGAGGTCATGCGCTTGCGCCCAACGGGTCCGCAGGCGCGGTAGCCGGCGATCGGCCCGCGTGCGAATCAGGGCGTCGGCGCCCCGGTTGCGCTACTTGTTGCGCTACTTGCGCGCCAGCGCCGCCGACACCAGCACCGGTTCGGCCCGGTACTGTTGCGGAAACATCCGCTTGAGCGCATCGACCTTCGGCAGGTCGTTGTACATGATGTACGGCTCGTTCGGATGCAGGGTGAGGTAATCCTGGTGATAGTCTTCGGCGGCATAGAACGGCCTGGCCGGCTCGATGGTCGTTGCGATCGGCGAGCCGAACACCTTTTCCTTGTCGAGCTGTGCGATATAGGCCTTGGCTATGCGCGCCTGCTCGGGATTGGCCGGGAACACCGCCGAGCGGTACTGCGTGCCGGAGTCCGGTCCCTGGCGATTCAATTCGGTCGGATTGTGCGCCACCGAAAAATAGATCTGCAGGATGCGCGCATAGCTGATCTGGCGGGGATCGAAAGTGATCTTGACCGCTTCGGCATGGCCGGTTTCGCCGCCGCCGACTTCCCGGTATTTCGCGCTGGCCTGCGCGCCGCCGGCATAACCGGAGACGGCGTTCGTCACCCCCTTGACATGCTGGAACACGCCCTGCACGCCCCAGAAGCAGCCACCGGCGATGACCGCTTCTTCGCTGGTGGCCTCCCTGGCGGCGGTCGCGGTCGCAGTCGTAGTCGTGGTCGCGCTCGCGGCGAAGGCAGGCACCACGCGGAAGTCGTCGCTGCTGGCGCGCGAGAGGGCCGTTCCGGTGGCGGCGCCGAGCAGCACGACCATGGTCAGCGCACCGAGAGAAGGGCGTCGAAATGGCGATTGCGTTGCAAGGCTCTTCAGGTGCTTTAGCATGGCAAGGTTCCTCCGTCGATGAGATTTCAGGTGCAGTGGGTTCTCAACCGGCCTGCGGCTTGAACGTCATCGCCACGCCGTTCATGCAATAACGCAGGCCGGTGGGTTTCGGGCCATCATCAAAGACATGGCCCAGATGCCCGCCGCAGCGGCTGCAATGCACCGACGTGCGCTGCATGAAAAGCGAGCCATCTTCTTGCGTGCCTGTGCCGCCCGCCAATGGCGCCCAGAAGCTCGGCCAGCCGGTGCCGCTGTCGAACTTGGTGGTCGATGAAAACAGCGCCTGGTCGCAACCGGCGCAATCGAACTGGCCGCGGCGGTGTTCCTCCAGCAGCGCACTGGCATACGGCCGCTCGGTGCCGCTCTCGCGCAGCACGCCGTATTGCGCCGGTGTCAGCAGCTTGCGCCATTCGGCTGGCGTATGCGTCACGGGGAAGGTCGCCACAGGCGCAGGCGTGGCGGCAAATCCGGGCTTGAAAGCGGCGGCAAGTGCGGCGAGGATTCCGGTTTTCAAGGCGTTTCTTCGGTTGATCATGGCGGGGCTCCGGAGGCGACGGGTCGATACGACTCAGTCGGGTTCGAAGCGATAACCTTACACGATGTTCGCGGCGGGCACCGGCGTCGCCCCGCAGGCGCCATGTTCGACCTGCCGTTCCAGGTGACCGGTTCAGTCGACCACGAACAGCCGTGCGCCCATTTCGGTCGACGAGCGATGCGGTTCGGCGCCGTCTGCTACCTAGTAGCTCATGCCGGGCTTCAGAACGAAAACCCGGCCATCGTCCAGTTCGGTGCGCAACTCTCCCTCTAGGCACAGCAGGATGTGCCCCTTCACGCACCAGTGATCGGCCAGATATCCTTTCGAATACTCGACCATCCGCACGCGCACCGCGCCGAACTGCCGGGTGCGCCAATAAGCCACGCCTGTTTCGCCCTGGTGCACCGTCGGCGCAACGGTGGTCCAGTCGGTCGTGCCGAATGCAATGTCAGACAGCCTCATTTGCCAGTTTCTCCGCAACCCTGAAACCTTCTACCAGTACTTCCATCGCCCGGGCTTTTGCCTCGGCATCCGGCACCCGCAGGATGTACGACGGATGATAGACCACCACGATCCAGCGCCCCTCGTGCTGGAAGGGCGTGCCGATCCGGTCGCCAAGTGTCGCCTTCGGGTTGCCCAGGATCGCCTTCAATGCCGTACCGCCGAGCGCCACGACCACCTGCGGCCCGATGCTCGCCAGTTCTTCCTCCAGCCAGTAGGAACAGGCGCTGACTTCCATCTGCGCCGGCGTCTTGTGCAGGCGCCGCTTGCCGCGCGGCTCCCACTTGAAATGCTTGACCGCGTTGGTCAGGTAGACGGTGTCGCGCCCCAGGCCCGATTGCGCGAACGCCTCGTCGAGTACTTGCCCGGCCGGGCCGATGAAGGGCGTGTCGGCCAGGTCTTCCTGGTCACCGGGCTGCTCGCCCACCAGCATGATGCGCGCCGACTGCGATCCGACCCCGGGCACTGCCTGCGTCGCATTGCGCCACAGGTCGCAGCGCCGGCACTGGTCCAGCGTCGACGGTTGCTCGCGCTTCGGTTGCGCATCGTCTGCGCTGATCGGGATGGTGACGCCGGTCCTGGCGCCGACGGTCTTGGTCTGGCCGTGGCGCTGCGCACCGGCGGCGGCTTCGGCAATCATGGCGGGAACGAGTGCACCTTCGGGCATGTTTTTCCAGTAACGGTTGGCGATGTGGCCCTGCATGACGCTGACATTCAGGCGGGCCGGATTGTACGTGCTGCGGTAATACGTCAGCCACATCGCCTCGCCGGTGTCGGCGATGTCTTCCGGACCCTGCATGACCGGCGGGCCCGGGACGACGCGGCTGCCGTCCCACAGCATCGTGGCCTGGGGCGTGCCGATCATCCAGGTGGTGTGACCCATGCGGCGCGAAAAGTGTTCCGCCACCTGCGGCAGCACATCATGTTGCGGCTCAAACCAGGCGACGAATTGCGGCGCGCCGGCGGCAGGCGGCCGTTCGCGAAAGCGCAGGTAGGCGTGCATCTTGTGTTCCTCGCGCCGGATCGTCTTGACCATGGCGTTCAGACGCGCGCCGTCTTCATCGGCCGGCGACAGCACCTCCTTCTGGCCAAGCTGCCAGCGCCAGACGATCTTGTAGAGAAAGGCGTAGCGGTCCGGCGCCCGGAAGCACGCCGCCGATTCGAGCATGCGCAGCATGTCGCGCGGCATGCGCGCGGCTGCCGGCGCGGTCGCTGAAGGTGCGGTCGCTGGAGCATCTGCCGCGCCATACGCCTGCCGCGGCTGCTCGACGGCGCCGAACAGGTCGTCGCTTTGCAGCGCCTCGCTCCACTGCACCGCATGCGGCGGCACGCCGGCGGCGAGCAGCTCCCGGGCTTCCTTGCGCCACTGGGCAAACGACTGCGCGCGCACGGTCAGCATCATGAATGTGGTGACTAGGCCAGCGCCGGCAGTTCGGCCCACATGTCGAGCTGCTGCGGTTTCTCGGCCATCGCGCGACGCAGCACTTCCGACGATGCGCCGTCCTGCGCGGGCCGGTAGTCGGCAGTGACGATGAACGGGCCGATCTTCTTCATGCTGCAGCGCAGCCGGGTCAGGTCGGCGTAGCGGATGCGGCGCAACCGGCGCAATTCGACGATCCGCTTGGCGTTGCGCATGCCGATGCCGGGCACGCGCGAGATCATGCCCAGGTCGGCGAGATTGAGATCCATCGGAAAATGCTCGCGATGGGCCAGCGCCCAGGCCAGTTTCGGATCGATGTCGAGGGCCAGGTTGCCGGAGGATGGCAGCAGTTCCGGCACCCGGAAGCCATAGCTGCGCACCAGGAAATCGGCCTGGTACAGCCGGTGCTCGCGCAGCATCGGCGGCGGCTGCAGCGGCACGGTCTTCGGGCTCTGCGGTATCGGGGTAAAAGCGGAGTAATACACGCGCTTGAGCTTATAAGCGCTGTAGAGGGTTTCGGCGGTGGTGAGGATGGTCTGGTCGTCGGTGGCGTCGGCGCCGACGATCATCTGCGTGCTCTGGCCGGCCGGTGCGAATTTCGGCGCCTTCGGTTCGGCCGCCGTTTCGTCGAGCTTCCTGCGAATGCCGCCCATGGCCAGCTTGATCACGTGCAGGTTCTTTTCCGGCGCCAGCCGGTCGATGCTGTCCTGGGTCGGCAACTCGATGTTCACGCTCAGCCGGTCGGCATATTTGCCGGCTTCGGCGATCAGCTCGGGGTCGGCGTCGGGAATGGTTTTCAGGTGGATGTAGCCGCGGAAGTGATGCACCTCGCGCAGCTGGCGCGCCACCTGAACCAACTGATCCATCGTGTAGTCCGACGACTGGATGATGCCGGAACTGAGAAACAGGCCGTCGATGTAATTACGCAGGTAAAAATCTACCGTGAGCTTGACCACTTCATCCACATTGAAACGCGCACGCGGCACGTTGCTGCTGCGCCGGTTGACGCAGTACTGGCAATCGTAGACGCAGAAGTTCGTCAGCAATATCTTCAGCAGCGACACGCAGCGACCATCCGGCGTGTAGCTGTGGCAGATGCCGGTGCCGGTGGTGGCGCCAATGCCTTCCTTGCCCAGCGACGAGCGCTTCGGCGCGCCGCTGCTGGCGCATGAGGCGTCGTACTTCGCGGCGTCGGCGAGGATTTCAAGCTTGTCGTTCAATTCCATGGCGCGACTCCGGCAAGAAGATTCAAGGCATACTGTGTTTGCATACAGTATTTTACGCCGATTCCACTGCCGCTGCCCGTGGCCGCCCGTTGTTGCAACACCCCGCGACATATAATGAACGCATGCAAAATCTCCTTCACAACCTCAATCCCGAACAGCTTGCCGCCGTCACCCTGCCGGCACAATCTGCCCTGATCCTGGCCGGCGCGGGCTCCGGCAAGACGCGCGTGCTGACCACCCGCATCGCCTGGCTGATCCAGACCGGGCAGGTCTCGCCCTCCGGCATCCTGGCGGTCACCTTTACCAACAAGGCGTCGAAGGAAATGCTCTCGCGCCTGTCGGCGATGCTGCCGATTAATACGCGCGGCATGTGGATCGGCACCTTCCACGGCCTGTGCAACCGGCTCCTGCGCGCCCATCACAAGGATGCCGCGCTGCCCCAGACCTTCCAGATCCTCGACTCGGGCGACCAGCTCTCGATGATCAAGCGCCTGTTGAAGGCGCAAAACATCGACGATGAAAAGTATCCGGCGCGTACCCTGATGTACTTCATCAACGGCGCCAAGGACCAGGGCCTGCGCGCCAAGGATGTGCCGGGCCACGACGACTTCGACCGCAAGATGGTCGCGCTCTACGACCTGTACGACAACCAGTGCCAGCGCGAAGGCGTGGTCGATTTTGCCGAGCTGCTGCTGCGCTGCTATGAGCTGCTGTCGCGCAACCAGCTCTTGCGCGAGCATTACCAGAATCGCTTCCGTCACATACTGGTCGACGAATTCCAGGACACCAACACGCTGCAGTACAACTGGTTGAAGCTCATGGCCGGCGAGCGTGCAGCGGTGTTTGCCGTCGGCGACGACGACCAGAGCATCTACGCCTTTCGCGGCGCCAATGTCGGCAACATGGCGTCCTTCGAGCGTGAGTTCCGTGTCGAGAACCTGATCAAGCTGGAGCAGAACTACCGCTCGCACGGCCACATACTGGATGCTGCAAACACGCTCATTGCCAACAACAGCAAGCGCCTCGGCAAGAACCTGCGCACCGACGCCGGTCATGGCGAGCCGGTGCGCATCTGCGAGTCGAGCAGCGACCTGATGGAAGCGCAGTGGATCATCGAGGAGTCCAAGAGCCTCATTGCAGACGGGGCTGCGCGCAGCGAGATCGCGGTGCTGTACCGGTCGAATGCGCAGTCGCGGGTGATCGAGCATGCGCTGTTCTCGGCCGGCATCGCCTACCGGGTCTACGGCGGCCAGCGCTTCTTCGAGCGCGCCGAAGTCAAGCATGCGATCGCCTACCTGCAGCTGATGGACAATCCGCACAATGATTCGGCGTTTTTGCGGGTGGTGAATTTTCCGACGCGCGGCATCGGCGCGCGCTCGCTTGAACACCTGCAGGATGCGGCGCGCCAGTATGCGATTTCGCTCTACGCCGCCGTGCCGTATGTGGCCGGCAAGGCGGGCTCGTCGCTGGGCGGTTTCGTGAAGATGATCGAGCAGACCCGCTTCGAGACGCAACCCCTGCCGCTGCCGGAGATGGTCAACGTGGTGCTGGCTGCCAGCGGCCTGCTGACGCACTACCGGGCCGAGAAGGAAGGCGCCGACCGGATCGAGAACCTCGAGCAGATCGTCAGCGCCGCCACCCTGTTCGTGGCTGAAGAAGGCTTCGGCCACGATGCGCCGGCCTACCTGGGACCGCAGGTCGATGCGCAGGCAGGCGCTGCCATTACCGAAGGCAACGGCGTCGAAATCCTCGACGCCGATGCGCCGATGGCCGCATTGATGTCGCCGCTGTCTGCCTTCCTCTCGCACGCATCGCTCGAAGCCGGCGACAACCAGGCGCAGGCCGGCCAGGATGCGATGCAGCTGATGACGGTGCATTCGGCCAAGGGCCTGGAATTCGACGCGGTCTTCATCACGGGCCTGGAAGAAGGCCTGTTCCCGCACGAGAACAGCGCCAAGGAAGAGGGCGGCGTCGAGGAAGAACGGCGCCTGATGTATGTGGCCATCACGCGTGCGCGACGGCGCCTCTACATGAGCTTTTCCCAGACCCGCATGCTGCACGGCCAGACCCGCTACAACCTGAAGTCGCGCTTTTTCGACGAGCTGCCGGAAGATGCCCTGAAATGGCTGTCGCCGCGCATCCAGAAGCAGAACTGGTTCGCCCATCCGAAGGCGGCCTGGGACGAAATGCCCGGCGTGCCGTCGGCCAACAATGCGATTGCGCAGAAACTCAAACCCGCCGGCCACGGCTGGCGCATCGGCGAGTCCGTCACCCACGGCAAGTTCGGGGAAGGCGTGATCGTCGACATCGAAGGCGGCACCGGCGCGGCGCGGGCGCACATCAACTTCGGCCGGCATGGCATGAAGCTGCTCGACCTGTCGATTGCCAAGCTGGAGAAAGTCGCGCCGCGGGTAGGCGGCTAGGCGCAACCCCGGCCGATCTTGCACCGGGATTGCCACCGGGCGCCCCATGCCCGATTTACAGACGATCGACGACATTCGACGCGGGCTTGCCCGCGAACGGGAACGCACCTACAATGTATCTACATGGATATCATCGGAAAAAGCATGCGGCTGCAAATCGGGAAATGGGGAAATAGCCTGGCGGTAAGGCTACCCGCAGCACTCGTTCAGAAAGCGACGTTGAAGGAAGGCGACAGCCTCGAAGCGCGTATCGAAGCCGATGGCACGCTGCAGTTGTCACCTGTGCACGCCTTCGACAAGCAGACCTTTCTTGCAACGCTCGACAAGCTGCATCACCGTTTGCCGTGTACCGAACCGGTCATCGACCGGCTGCGGCAGGAGCAGCGCTATTGATTTATCTCGATACCAGCGTGCTGGTCGCACTGCTCGCCAACGAAAGCACTGCGTCGAAGATCAGGCAATGGTACGCGCAGGCCGATACGCACTCGCTGGTCACGTCTGACTGGTGCCTGACGGAGTTTGCCAGCGCATTGAGTTTAAAAGTACGCGCCGGGCAGCTCACCGCAAGACAGGCAAACGCCGTCCACGATGCCTTCGAAATATGGATTGCAGGCGGCATTCGCTTGCTGGAGGTAAGCCGCAACGCGTTTCGGCATGGCGCCACCCTGGTTCGATCGATGCCCGGATTGCGGGCGGGCGACGCACTGCACCTTGCGGTGATGCTGGAGCTGGGCATCAAGGACTTTGCAACCCTCGACAAGGGGCTCGCCGAGAAGGCGGTTCAGGCACATCTGCGCCTCGTGCAGATTTGATCCGACAAGCGTCGGTCACCCCAGGAAAAGGCAGGCCATTCATGATTCAAGGACTTCGCACGATCAAGTATCCGGTGGCTGACCTCGGCAAGGCGAAAGCATGGTTTGCCGATGTCTTCGGCTGCGCACCGTATTTCGACCAGCCTTTCTACGTCGGTTTTGCCATTGGCGGTTTCGAACTGGGGCTGGTGCCCGACGGTCAACCCGGCACCCAGGGCGCCACCGCATTCTGGGGCGTCGACTGCATCGAAGAGGAAGTCAGCCGGATCGTCGGCCTGGGAGCGTCCATCCTGGCGCCGATCATGGAGGTGGGTGAGGGCATCAAGGTTGCAGAGCTTCAGGACCCGTTTGGCAACGTGCTCGGCCTGATCGAAAATCCGCAGTTCGACCTCGCCGCGGTGCGCTGACAACCCCAGGCGCAAGTCCGGTCAGCCGGGTGCGCCGCCGTCATGCTCGCCGCCGCGCGGCGTGGTATTGCCGCTGTCGGTATCGCCGCTGTCCGCATCGTTTGCGGCCACTGCATCCGGCGGCTGCGGCCCGTCCTTGGCGCCGAAGACCGTCACATAAGTGGGATAGAACGAGCAGTACAGGATGGCGGTGAGGATCAGCGACAGCGGCAGCAGGATCAGCAGCGACACGAGCGAGCTGCCGAACAGGAGCGCGACGAGCGTGCTGAGAATCGACGGCAGGATCACGCCCATCAGCATCCAGGCCAGGCCATAGACGATGAAGGCGCGGGTCGACCGCAGCACCGCAAAGAAGCTGTAGAAGATCGCCTTGCCAACGCCCATGTTCTGCCAGGCCACCAGGGGCGCGGCGAACCAGAAGCACATGCCCGCCGGCAGATAGACCAGGCCGGCCACCAGCATGCCGCGCGCCCAGTGGGATTGCGCCAGCAGCTTCGGATCGGCGCCGCCACGCCTGGTCATCATGTCGACGAAGGCGCCGTCGTCGACCAGCGTGGAGGCTGCAATCGCGCCCACCACTGCAATCAGGTACAGCAGGCCGAGCACCAGCAGGCGCCGCAACGCCGGCGAACGAAATCCCGTCAGCAGCAGGTTCGGATAGACCCGCTTGCCTTGCTCCACCTGCACGCAGGCCTGCATGAAGGCAATCGAGAACACCGGCACCAGCAATAGCGGCAGGATCTGCCCGGCAAAAGGGATTAGGCCGATTGCCAGCATCAGGAAGAGGTAACTCAGGAACATCGTCGACAGCTCTGCCGGCTGTCTGCGAAAAAGCGCGAAGCCGGCCTTGAACCAGGACCAGCCTGCTGCTGCGGGAAGCTTATGCATGGGAATGCCCGAAAGGTGCCATCTGTTCAATCCGGCCGGCTCACGCCGGCAGCGCAGGCGCTGCCTGCAGCAGGCGTTGCCGCAGGATGCGCTCGAAGTGGGTGGGGTCGTGCGGCGTTAGCATTTCGGCGTCGCGCGGCAAGTGGAAGTCATACAGGCGCGAGAGCCAGAAGCGCAATGCCGCCGCCCGCAACATCGGTTGCCAGGCGGCTGCTTCGGCGCTCGTGAAGGGCCGCACGGCGGCGTACGCATCGACCATGGCGCGCACCCGCGCCGCATCGAGCACGCCGGTGTCGAGGTCGATGCACCAGTCGTTGACCGTCACGGCCACATCGAAGAGCCAGCGGTCGCAGCCGGCAAAATAGAAATCGAAAAAGCCGGTCAGCCGCTCGCCGTCGAACATCACGTTGTTGCGAAACAGGTCGGCGTGAATCGGGCCGTTCGGCAGTGCGGCCCAGGCTGCCGTTGCCGCCTGCGCGGTCTGGAAAGCCAGCTCGGCTGTGAGCAGGTCGCGGCAGTCGGCCGACAGGTGCGGCAACACCAGCGGCGTGGTCGCCTGCCACCAGTCGAGGCCGCGCAGGTTCGGCTGGCGGATCGCAAAATCCTGCGCTGCAAGGTGCATTTTTGCCAGCATGGCGCCGACGGCTGCGCAATGCACCGGCTGCGGCGCCATCTGGCAGCTGCCTTGCAGCCGGGTGACGATGCAGGCCGGCTTGCCATGCAGCGTGTGGAGGATCTCGCCCTTCGTATCGGCAACCGGCGCCGGCACCAGCACGCCGCGTTCGGCCAGGTGGCGCATCAGGTGCAGGTAGAAGGGCAGCTGCGCAAAACTCAGGTTCTCGAAGATCGTCAGGACGTACTGGCCGGTCTGCGTGGTCAGGAAAAAATTGCTGTTCTCGATGCCGGAGGCAATGCCGTCGAGCGCCAGCACCCGACCCAGCGGAAAGGGCGCGATCCAGGCATGCAGGTCGTCGATCGAAACCGGGGTGAATACTGCCATGACCTCAGCGCTTGGCAGGCAGGGCAGGCGGCGCCGGTTCCAGCGCCTCGGTTGCATCGACCGGATTCGGCGCCTTCTTGCGTCCGAGGTCGAATTCCTTGATCTTGAACTGCGCTGCGCGGTTGCCGCTGCTTTGCAGGTCGCCCGGCTGCGCATTGCCGGGTTGCGTGTTCGGCCGCACGTAGTAGGTGCTGCCGCCGGTCTTGACTTCGGTCTCGGTGATGGCGCCGGTCGCATCGCGTTTTTCGGTGGTGCTTCGTTCGCGCTTGGGCTTGCCCACGCCGATGCCGGGTTTCGGCGGCGGGCCTTCTTCGAGGCGTTCGAGTTTTGGCGGCGCATCGCTCGGTACGGCGCGGGCATTCTGTGCAGCGGCATCGACGCACACGGCATAGAGCAGCGGCGCCGAAAAAAGCATCGCAAGCGCGGCGCGTGCGCCGGCAGTCAGGGGATAAACGCGGGAAGTCATGATCGTGGCGATGCCTGGAAGTTGTGGGGATGCGCGAACTGCGGCGTGTGTGCTTTCATTGTATCAAACAGGGCAACGGCGGCGCCTGCAGCCCGCGCCCGGGCGCTACCGGCGCCGGCGGTGGCCTGCGCAAACTCTGCCATAATTCCGGGGCGCTGCAATCCCCCGCCCGACTTATTTTTCCAAAGATCCAATGAACAAAACCCTGCTGCTGGTCGACGGTTCGAGCTATCTGTACCGTGCCTTCCATGCCATGCCCGACCTGCGCAACGCCGCCGGTGCGCCCACCGGCGCGATCTACGGCATGATCAACATGCTGCGCCGGTTGCGCATGGATTATCCGGCGGCCTTCATCGCCTGCGTCTTCGATGCCAAAGGCAAGACCTTTCGCGACGACCTTTATCCGCAATACAAGGCGCAACGCGCATCGATGCCGGAGGATCTCGCCAAACAGATCGAGCCGATTCATGAAGCGGTGCGCGCCATGGGCTGGCCGATCCTGATGATCGAGGGTGTCGAAGCCGACGACGTCATCGGCACCCTGGCGGTGCAGGCGGTCGGGCACGGCATGGATACCGTCATCTCCACCGGCGACAAGGACCTGGCGCAGCTGGTCAATGATCACGTCACGCTGATCAACACGATGAGCAATGAAAAGCTCGACCATGCCGGCGTCGTCAACAAATTCGGCGTGGCGCCGGACCGGATCGTCGACTACCTGACGCTGGTGGGCGACACCGTCGACAACGTGCCCGGCGTCGACAAGGTCGGGCCGAAGACCGCGGTGAAGTGGTTGACGCAATACGGCTCGCTCGATGGCGTCGTCGCCAATGCGGCGGCCATCGGCGGCGCCGTCGGTGAAAACCTGCGGCGCGCACTGGACTGGCTGCCGCAGGCGCGGGTGCTCATTACCGTCAAGACCGATTGCGACCTCTCGGCCCACATGAAGTCGATTCCCGAATCGCTCTCGCAGTTGCCGGAAGACCGCGATGCGATGCTGGCCTTTTTTGCCCGCAACGGCTTCAAGTCGTGGCTGCGCGAATTGAATGCGGAAGCGGTTGCGGCTGGTGCGGCCATTGGTGGCAAGGGCGGCAATGGTGGCGCTGCGGCCGACCCGTCCGGTGCGGCGGGTGCGGGCAGTGCGCAGGGCGGCCTGTTCGCCACCGATGCACCGCCGATCGAAACCCACTATGAAACGATCCTGACCGACGCCCGGCTCGACGCCTGGATGGCGACCATCGACACGGCGGCGCTGACCTCGGTCGACACCGAAACGACGTCGTTGAATCCGCTGCAGGCGCAGATGGTCGGCATCTCGCTGTGCTGCACGCCGGGCGTGGCGGCCTACATACCGCTGGCGCACGCTTATCAGGACGCGCCGGTGCAGCTGACGCGCGAACATGTCCTGGCAAAGATGAAGCCCTGGCTGGAAAACCCGGCCAAGCCCAAGCTCGGCCAGCATCTCAAATACGACAGCCACATCTTCGCCAATCACGGCGTGCACCTGCGCGGTATCGTGCACGACACGCTGCTCCAATCCTATGTGTTCGAGTCGCACAAGAGCCACGACATGGACAGCCTGGCGCTGCGCCATCTGAACCGCAAGACGATCAGCTTTGCCGAAGTGTGCGGCAAGGGCGCCTCGCAGATCTGCTTCGATCAGGTCGAGATCACCCGCGCCACCGAATATGCCGCGGAAGACGCCGATGTCACCCTGCAGCTGCATCAGGCGATGTGGCCCAACATCGCGGGCGACCCGAAGCTGACCTACATCTATGAAAAGGTGGAGCTGCCGACCGCCGTGGTGCTGCAGCAGATCGAGCGCAACGGCGTGCTGGTCGATGCGGCGCTGCTGGGCGTGCAGTCGAACGAACTCGGCCGGCGCATGCTCGAACTCGAGCGCCAGGCCTATGAACTGGCCGAACAACCCTTCAACCTGAATTCGCCGAAGCAGATCGGTGAAATCTTCTTCGACAAGTTGAAGCTGCCGGTGGTGAAGAAGACCCCGTCGGGTACGCCCTCGACCGATGAAGAAGTGCTGCAGAAGCTGGCCGAAGACTATCCGCTGCCGAAGGTGCTGCTCGAATACCGCGGCCTGTCGAAGCTGAAGTCGACCTACACCGACAAGCTGCCGCGCATGATCGATGCGCGCACCGGGCGCGTCCATACCAATTATGCGCAGGCGGTGGCGATCACCGGGCGCCTGGCCTCGAACGAGCCGAACCTGCAGAACATTCCGATCCGTAGCGCCGAGGGCCGCCGCATCCGCGAAGCGTTTGTCGCCGGACCCGGCAACGTGATCGTCTCGGCCGACTATTCGCAGATCGAGCTGCGCATCATGGCGCACCTGTCGGAGGACGAAGCGATGCTGCGGGCGTTTTCCGAAGGCGAGGACATCCACTGCGCCACGGCTGCCGAGATCTTCTCGCTGGCGCCGGCAGACGTCGCCAGCGAGCAGCGCCGCTACGCCAAGATCATCAACTTCGGCCTGATCTACGGCATGAGCGCCTTCGGTCTCGCCGGCACCCTGGCAATCGAGCGCAGCGCCGCGCAAAGCTACATCGACAAGTATTTCCTGCGCTTTGCCGGCGTCAAGCGCTTCATGGACCGCACCCGGCTGCAGGCGCGGGCCCACGGCTATGTGGAGACAGTGTTCGGCCGCCGTCTGTGGCTGCCGGAAATCAATTCGCCCAACGGCCCGCGCCGCCAGGGCGCCGAGCGCGCCGCCATCAATGCGCCGATGCAGGGCACCGCCGCCGACCTGATCAAGCTGTCGATGGTGGCGGTGCAGAACTGGCTCGAAGCCGAGAAGCTTGGCTCGCTCATGGTCATGCAGGTGCACGACGAACTGGTGCTGGAAGTGCCGCAGCATGAACTCGAACTGGTACGGGTCAAGCTGCCCGAGCTGATGGCCGGTGTGGCCACGCTGAAGGTGCCGCTGACGGCCGAAGTCGGCATCGGCAAGAACTGGGACGAAGCGCACTGATGCCCCACGGGTAGCGCCGCCTGCCGGGGCAACGCCGCGCGAACCGGTTCCCAATCTTGGTATTATCCCGGGTGCATCATTTTCACAGGCAACGGTTTCGAGCTGCCGGGTGCCTTTTACTCAATCGTTTCAGGAGATACGCATGGCCGACAAGAACGACGACTTCATCCAGGATTTCAGCAGCCTGACCGGCGCGCCGGTCGCTCCCGGCGGCGCGGACCGGCGTGGTTTTCTGAAGACCGCGCTGGGCACCGGCTTTGCCGCCGCGGTGCTGCCGGTCATGGCGCAAAGCGTCATCAAGACCGACAGCGTCGGCCTGACTGCCGGCGAAATCATCCTGACCGTAAATGGCCAGAAAGTGCCGGTCTACCGGGCCCAGCCCGAGGGCAAGACCGGCCTGCCAGTGGTGCTGGTGATTTCCGAAATCTTCGGCGTGCATGAGCACATCGCCGACGTCGCCCGGCGCTTCGCCAAGCTGGGATATCTGGCGCTGGCGCCGGACCTGTTCGTGCGCCAGGGCGATCCGTCCGCGTTCGGCACGATTGCCGAGCTGTACAAGGAAGTCATCTCGAAGGTGCCCGATGCACAGGTGATGACGGATCTGGATGCCTGCGTCGGCTATGCAAAGTCCATCGGCGGCAACATCGACCGGCTCGGCATCACCGGCTTCTGCTGGGGCGGGCGCATCACCTGGATGTACGCCGCCTACAATCCGAACGTCAAGGCCGGCGCTGCCTGGTACGGCCGCCTGGTGGGCGACAAGACCGCCCTGACGCCGTCGCACCCGGTCGACATCGCGCCGACATTGAAGGCGTCCGTGCTCGGCCTGTACGGCGGCAAGGATGACGGCATTCCACAGACCACGGTCGAACAGATGCGCACGGCGCTGGCCACCGGCAGCAGCAAGTCGGAGATCATCGTCTATCCGAATTCAGGGCATGCCTTCCATGCGGACTACCGGCCCAGCTATGTGGCGGCCGACGCGAAGGATGGCTTTTCCCGCACGCTGGCCTGGTTCAAGTCGCATGGCGTGCTTTAATGGCCGGCGCCTTCGTCCGCAGGATTGACTGAGGCCTCCACCGGCCGCTCGAGCGGCTGCCTGATGGCCCGGCGCTGCTGCAGCGCCGCCGCTTGCCCCAAGCCGGTGACCGTGTTGTAATCCGCGGCCCGGCGACCATCATAACGAGATCGAAAATTAATCCGACCCTGGTTTCAATCCTGCTGGCCACCACGATTGCCGGCGTGGCCAGCATCACCGCCGCCGCCCTGTTCTCCTTTTCCCTGCTGTCGAAGATGGTCGAGCGCATGGTCAGCCTGTCGGTCGGCATCATGCTGTCGACCTCGCTGTTGCACGCATTGCCGGAAGCCTTCGAATCGCAGGCCGATCCGCGCAGCCTGTTCGCGACCCTGCTGGCGGGCCTGCTGGCGTTCTTCCTGCTGGAGAAATTCGCCATCCTGCGCCACTCGCATCATCACGAGGGTGACGGCCATCATCATCATCATGGCCATGATGCGCATGAGGCCGGCAAGGCCGGCTGGATGATCCTGGTCGGCGACGGCATGCATAATTTCACCGACGGCATCCTGATCGCGGCGGCCTTCATCGCCAATCCGAAGCTGGGGCTGGTCACGGGTCTTGCCATCATCGCGCATGAAATCCCGCAGGAGATCGGCGACTTCATCGTGCTGTTGAATGCCGGTTTCAGCCGCACGCGGGCCTACGTCTACAACCTGATCTGCAGCCTGATGGCGGTTGCCGGCGGCCTGCTCGGCTGGTTCATGCTGGAGCGCGGCATGCAATGGATTCCGTATGTGCTGGTATTTGCCTCGTCGGGATTCATCTACATTGCGGTAAGCGACCTGATGCCGCAGATGCAGCGCCGGGCGACGATTCGCGAGACGATTCCGCAGATCGTGCTGGTGGCGCTGGGCGTGGTCATCGTGCTGGTGCTGACGGGGCACAGCCACTAGCGCCGGCGTTACCGATCGACCGCCGCGGCGGCTTGCTCGCCGCACGCCTGTGCTGCAAGACCGGCGGATAGCGGCGTCTGTTCGCAAGGGCGCGCATGCCAGCGCCCGGCGCAACTGTCCGACGGCCTGCCACTGGCATAGTGCGCTCGCGGCGCGTGCTGCAGAAAAATTCCCAAAAATAATATTGATTAAAAGAATACCCATGCCTGGAATAGCATGGGTGCGGCACCATAGTTATCAAAAAGTAAATTATTTTACCGCTTAACTTTTCTTTTTCGCAGGCAGATCATGAAAACGACTTCTCTCAACCAATTGCGCAGCATGCCGGCCGGGACCGGACATGATGCAACAAGCCGTGCCGCCGGTGGCGAGCGGGGCGGGCTTGCGGCACATCAATCGCGGCAGGGCGTCGCATCCGGAAAAAGCAGGCAGGCGTTTGCCGCCCTCGACCGGCCTTCAGGCGTGACTGCAGCGCATTCGACACCAGGCAAGATGCGCTTGAATGCCAGCCGAACGCTGCGCACGGTGGCCAAACTCGCTGCAGTGACGCTGGCAGGCAAGAACGCGCTGTCGACGGCCAACGCACAGGCTGCCTACTCGCAGCGCGTGAACCCGCCCACGCTGGATACCTTGCAGCAGTGCGATGCGCAGCAGCTGGCGCATTTCGAGGCGTTCCTGACCAGCCTCAATGCCTATGCGCCTGACATGGCAATGCTGTGCGTCGACGAGCCCACCTACGACCGTTATAACTCGCGCAGTACTTCCGAATCCGTGACCAACTGCTACGGCGACGCGCTCGGCATTGCCGGCAGGATCAATCCCCGCGGGGTTTTTCTTGGCGACGTGCACAGTTGCGAGACGCTGAACAATGGCGCGTTGAAGGATGGCGCCGTGCCCGCTGAAAACGATGCCTGCCCTGATTTCACCAGGAAAATGCAGTTCTACATCAGCGAAGACCGGCTGGATTACCACGTCATCAGCCGTGGACCGCTCGACGCCGCGTGGATGAACAAATTCACCGCCACCCCGCGTTTCGCGGTGTCGCTAACCGATGAGACCGTTCCGCAACTGGCTGGCAGCGGCATCACATGGATCGTCAAGAACGCGCAGGGCGACGTCCGGGTCACCAAGCAGGTGCCGCAGAATTATCCGATCCGGTGTCCTGAAATACTATGCAGCCTGCCGGAAAAACATTTTTCGCCACAGAGCGATTTGTAGGGGTGCGGCGAGGCGCCGTCAGAGACGCCCTCGATCGCGCTCAGCGCTCGCCGCGTGCCACCGGCCGCGTTGCGTCGGCACACCATTCGCTCCACGAGCCCGGATACAAGGCCGCGCCTGGCAGGCCGGCAATTTCCAGCGCCAGCAGGTTGTGGCAAGCCGTCACCCCCGAGCCGCACTGCATGACGGCAGTTGCCGGATCATCGAGCAGTCCGGCAAAGCCTGCGCGCAGTTCGCCGGCGGGCTTGAAGCGTCCCTGCGCGTCCAGGTTCTCCTTGAAAAACCGGTTCTTCGCGCCAGGAATATGCCCGCCGACGGGATCGAGCGTTTCGTTCTCGCCGCGAAACCGGTCCGGCGCGCGGGCATCGATCACCGTGCGTTGTCCCGAACCCAGGTTGGCCAGGATATCGGCCGGTGAAACGGTCGCCACCAACGCTGTCTGCGCACTGATGTTCCCCGCGCGGGCGACCGTCTCAGGCAAGGTGGAGACCGCCTGGCCTGCCACGGTCCAGGCCGGCAAGCCGCCGTCGAGCACCGCCACCGCCGCATGTCCGACCCAGCGCAGCATCCACCACAGGCGCGCGGCAAACATGCCGCCCTGCGCGTCATAGGCCACGACCTGTGTCGTCGCGTCGATCCCCCAGGCGCGCAGGGTGGCGATGAAAGCGGCCCGGCTCGGCAACGGATGGCGGCCGCGAAAATCGCCGTCGGGCGCAGCCGTCTTGTCGGACAGGTCACGGTCGATGGAGGCGAACTGCGCGCCGGGAATGTGGCCGCCAGCATAGGCGGTCGCGCCGGCCGCGGGATTTGCCAGGTCATGGCGGCAGTCGAGGATCACCCAGTGCGGATCGCCGACGTGAAGCGCCAGTTCGGCGGCGCAGATCAGTGTGGTGAACGGGCCTGGCGTTGCAGATGAATCAGCGGACATGGCGGTAATTCCCCTAGCGTTTAGTGACCACGGAATCTGCCGCATCCTGCAAGGCGACCGCTCCCGGATTTGCATTTCTCGTATTGTAGTAGGTCGCCGCCAGGCCACTCAGCAGGATCACGACGATACCCAGCCAGCCGAGCCAGTTGAGCAGGTCGCCCCAGATCAGGATGCCCCAGAAGCTGGAAAACACGATGCCGGTGTACTGCAGGTTCGCCGTCACCAGGGTCTTGCCGAGCCGGTAGGCGCGCGTCATTGCCATCTGCGCCATGGTCGCCAGGCCGCCGATGGCCGCCAGCAGCAACACGCCGCGGGTATCGTGCGCATGCCAGCCGA
>JANXSS010000469.1 GCA_025356535.1 Herminiimonas sp. | reverse complement strand
CGCGGTTGACCAGCACCAGCCAGCCCTGTGTGGTGCGCAGTGGCGTCACCGTCCAGAAACCGGCGCCAAGCTCGGTGACCGCCTGCACCAGCACCGTGTGTTCGTAAAGATAGGTGCCGGTGACGCTGACATGCCGGTATTCATCGGACTGCGCCGTGACGCCGGACCAGCGCTGCGGGCCCGGCGCGGCCACCGGCGCCGCATGCACGCGCTGCGCGACGCGGGCGATCAGGTCATGCTTCCACTGCCGCCGTTGCACCTGCCACGTGCCGAGCGCGACGAAGACACCGAACAGCAGCAGGGCTATGACCGCCGGCACCACGCGCGCGACCAGCCCCGGCGTGCCGGGCGCATGCGAAGCCGTGGCGTCGCGCATGGCGGCGGGCTCTACCGTTGCTCGCGCCGCAGGCTCATGGCGCGGCGGACATGGCGCGCATCGTCTGGGATGCATCCGGCATCATGCCCGGCATCATGTTGTGATCGAGGTGATACATGACCCAGATCGAGCCGCTCAACATGATCACCACCAGCATGACGGTGAAGATCAGCGCCAGCATGGTCCAGCCACCTTCGGCCCGGCTGTTCATGTGCAGGAAATAAATCATGTGCACCACGATCTGCACGGCTGCCAGCGCAAGGATCACGATCGCCGTGGTGGTGGAGCGGTCGAAGACCTTGCCTAGGACCAGCCAGAACGGCACCGCGGTCAGCAGCACCGCCAGCAGAAAGCCGGTTGCATAGGACTTCAGCGAGCCATGATTGCCTTCTTCATGGCCATGCTCGCCGGCGCCGTGGCCGCCATGGTCCGTCGTGGGGAAGATCCCGCTTTCCTGCGTACTCATGGCAGCACTCCCATCAGATAGACAAAGCTGAAAACACCGATCCAGACCACGTCGAGAAAATGCCAGAACATCGACAGGCAGGTCAGCCGGCGACGGTTTTCCGGCGTCAGGCCATGTTTGCCGACCTGCGCCATGAGGGTGACGAGCCAGAGAATGCCGAAGCTCACATGCAGGCCGTGGGTGCCGACGAGCGCGAAGAACGCCGTCAGGAAACCGCTGCGCTGCGGCCCGGCGCCTTCATGGATCAGGTGGATGAATTCATAGAGTTCCAGCCCGATGAAGCAGGCGCCGAGCAGACCCGTCACGGCCAGCCAGCCGAGCGTTGCGCGCAGGCGCTTCTTCTGCATCTCCAGCATGGCAAAGCCGTAGGTGATCGACGAGACCAGCAGAAACGACGTATTCAACGCCACCAGCGGCAGGTCGAACAGCTCGGCGCCGCCCGGCCCGCCTGCATAGTTGCGACCCAGGACAGCATAGGTCGCGAACAGGCAGGCAAACACCAGGCAGTCGCTCATCAGGTACAGCCAGAAACCGAGCAGCGTGCTGTTTTCCGGATGGTGCTCGTGGACGTAGAAGCGCGCGGCGGGATTGGCGTCGGCGCCGGGACCGGCGACGCCGGGCGAAGCAAGGGTCAGATCAGACATGGCTTTCCATCAGGCGGGTGCGAACTCCCTCGGTGCGGACGACCTGCTCCGCCGGGATGAAATGATCGCGGTGATAGTTGAAGGTATGGACGACGATGGCAGCCAGCATGGCGATGAAACCTGCGCCGGCGACCAGCCACATGTGCCAGATCAGGGCGAAGCCGCAGACCGCGCTCAACCCGGCGATGATGAAGCCGGCTGCCGTGTTGCTGGGCATGTGGATCGCGGCAAAACCTTCGAGCGGGCGCACGTAGCCGTGGCGTTTCATGTCCGACCAGGCGTCGAGGTCGTGCACCCTCGGCGTGAAGGCGAAGTTGTAGGCCGGCGGCGGCGACGAGGTCGACCATTCCAGGGTGCGGCCGTCCCACGGGTCGCCGGTGGTGTCGCGCAGGGCTTCGCGGCGCACGTAGCTGACGATGAACTGGACGATCATCGCACCGATGCCCAGCGCGATCAGGACGGCGCCGAAAGCTGCGATCTGGAACCAGATCTGCAGCGACGGATCGTCGAAGTGACTCAGGCGGCGCGTCACACCCATCAGGCCGAGCACGTACAGCGGCATGAAGGCCATGTAAAAGCCGACCACCCAGAACCAGAACGAGCACTTGCCCCAGAAAACGTCGAGCTTGTAGCCGAAGGCCTTCGGATACCAGTAGTTAATCGCGGCGAACACGCCGAACAGGACGCCGCCGATGATCACATTGTGAAAATGCGCGATCAGGAACAGGCTGTTGTGCAGCACGAAGTCGGCCGAGGGCACGGCCAGCAGCACGCCGGTCATGCCGCCGATGACGAAGGTGATCATGAAGGCGATGCTCCACATCATCGGCAGCTCGAAGCGAATGCGGCCGCGGTACATGGTGAAGAGCCAGTTGAAGATCTTGGCGCCGGTCGGAATCGAGATGATCATGGTGGTGATGCCGAAGAACGAATTGACGCTCGCTCCCGAACCCATGGTGAAGAAGTGATGCAGCCAGACCAGGTACGACAGGATCGTAATCACCACCGTCGCATATACCATCGAGGCATAGCCGAAGAGCCGCTTGCTGGAGAAAGTCGAGACCACTTCCGAGAAGATGCCAAACGCCGGCAGGATCAGGATGTAGACCTCCGGATGGCCCCAGATCCAGATCAGGTTCACGTACATCATGGCGTTGCCGCCAAGCTCGTTGGTGAAGAAATTGGTGCCTGCCATGCGGTCCAGGGAGAGCATGCCCAGCACTGCCGCCAGCACCGGAAAGGCCGCCACGATCAGCACATTGGTGCACAGCGCCGTCCAGGTGAAGATCGGCATGCGCATCATGGTCATGCCGGGCGCGCGCATCTTCACGATCGTGGCCAGCAGGTTGATGCCAGACAGGAGCGTGCCGACCCCTGCGACCTGCAACGACCAGATGTAATAGTCGACGCCGACATCGGGACTGGCGAGGATGCCCGAGAGCGGCGGATAGGCGAGCCAGCCGGTGCGGGCGAATTCGCCGACGAACAGCGACGCCATGGTGAGGCCGGCGCCGAAGGTCGTCATCCAGAAGCTGAAGTTGTTCAAAAACGGAAACGCCACGTCGCGCGCGCCGATCTGCAGCGGCACGATGTAGTTCATGAAACCGGTCACCAGCGGCATGGCCACGAAGAAGATCATGATCACGCCATGGGCCGTGAAGATCTGGTCGTAGTGATGCGGCGGCAAAAAACCCGCCGAGTCGCCGAACGCGATGGCCTGCTGGGCACGCATCATGAGCGCGTCGGCAAAGCCGCGCAGCAGCATGACGAAGCCGAGCAGACAGTACATCACGCCGATCCGCTTGTGATCGACGCTCGTTATCCACTCCCGCCACAGGTACGGCGCCCAGCCCTTGACCAGGACCAGCGCGATGACCCCGGCGATAACCAGCCCGAGGATGACCGAGGTCACCATGGGGATCGGCTGGTCGAGCGGCAGGGCGTGCCAGGTCAGCTTGCCGAGCAGGCTCATCGAGCGGCCTCCGTCTTCGGGTGGACGTCGGGTTCGGGGCCGGCTCGCGGGCCGGGTCCCGGCGCGATCGACTGGTTCACGATGTCGTGGAACAGGCCGGGCGCCGCGGCCGCATAGGTGAACGGCGCGACATCGAGACTCTGTTTCTCGAGAGCCGTGTACGAGGCTGCATCCAGCGACGGACCCGTCGATCTGACCCGGGCGATCCAGGCCGCGAAATCGGCCGGCCGCACCGCATCCACCGCGAAGTGCATGCCGGGAAAGCCGTCGCCGCTGAAGTGGCTCGACAGCCCGGCATAGACGCCCGGCCGATCCGCCATCAGGTTCAGCTGATCGGCCATGCCGTTCATAGTGTAGATCATCGAGCCCAGGCGCGGGATGAAGAAGGAGTTCATCACGCTGGCCGATGTCAGGGTGAAATGCACCGGCGTTCCCGCCGGAATGACCAGCCGGTTCACCGATGCGATGCCTTCGTCCGGGTAGATGAACAGCCATTTCCAGTCGAGGGAGACGACTTGGACCTCCACCGGCTTGTTGGGGGAGGTAATCGGTCGGGCGGGATCGAGTTCGTGCGAGCCGATCCAGATCACCCCGCCGAGCAGGAGGATGGTCAGCAGCGGGATCGACCACACGACCAGCTCGATCTTTCCCGAATAGGCGAAGGTCGGCAGGCGGGTGGCGTGCTTGTTCGACGCCCGGAACCACCACGCGAACGCCCAGCCGCACAGGATCGTGGGGATGACGATGGCCAGCATGATGGCCATGGAGTCGAGCAGGATCGCCCGGTCGTTGGCCCCGATCGGCCCCCGCGGATCAAGCACGGCAGTCGAGCAACCGGAGAGCGCGACCATCAGGACGGCAGGCGTCAGGCGCAGCATCGCCCTGCGATATCGTGATTGATCAACCGATACAGCCCGGACTGACATCCAAACCCCACTCGGCACCGCCCCGCCAACGGCACACGGTGAAGCATTACCATCAATCGCGCCGCGCTAAATTTGATTTGAGTCAATTGCACCGGTCAGCCGAGATTTTGTCGAACCCAGGCGGCGAGGTCCTCGATTGTCAGTTCGCCCGCTGCCAGACGCGGGGTCGTGACAGTCGCGTCCGCCCAATCCCCGACGACGCGCTCGGCGTTGAATTCCAAATAAGCGCCGATCCCAGGAACGAAGCGTGCTTGTCGCCGTCCGAGAACGGGTGATGGGGCCATAGAGCGGCGTCCAACAGGTCCGGTTACCCAAGCCGCGACGTAGCCGTATCCAGCCGTATAATGAGGCAGCGCGACATCGCTCATCGCGCTCGCATCCCCGACCATCGACGGGCGGCCCCACCATGCTAGGCTTCGCCATGAC